>JAAYBO010000225.1 GCA_012730095.1 Clostridiaceae bacterium | reverse complement strand
CGGGTACTGTCGTCAACCGGAAACGAGTATAATGTCTCGATGGAACACAGGCATTTAAGCATTGATCCTGTTTATATAGACCCAGTTGACAATACGTCATTTCAACATGGCTTCAATACAAATGAAAAGACCTGTTATACAGATCAGATACTTGATTGTTTGTTCCCACCGGCTGCGGTTCCGGATGAAGACAGGTATTATTATATGTCAAAAGGCGACTATTTTACTGTGTATGTATATAACAAAAATAAAACCGCTGCAGCGAAGGTTCAGCAGATGCTTATTATGGCGGAGCTTCCGGTGAAACGTATCATTGTTAACTATGGAGGTATGGTACGCGATGAAGCTTACTGACCTTGCGATATTATTCGTTATCATTCTTCTGCCGTTTATTCTGATTCTTCGGATTAAATCCGAAAACCTACAGAATACCGCATACAAAAGCGAGGTTATAAACAGGTATCTTGACACTGCGGTTGAAGATGCTTCTGAAGCTATGATCGTGCGCGGTGTTAACAACAAGATTGAGATATCACGTGAAAATGCGGTTAACACATTTTTAAATACATTATTTATAAACTTTAATATAGCCGGGGATGAAAGAGCAAAAAGTATTCTTTCTGCGTATATACCGGTAATTGTTCTTATTGATTATGACGGTTATTCCGTTATGTCAGTTGAAGAATACACAAACAGTTTCGGTGAAAAGGAACAAAAAATGATATGGAAGCCAAAAAGGCCATATGTATATGAAAGTGATGGTTTTATATACCTTTTTACTCTTGATCAAAGGGTTACTGTTTATTCACCGGCTGAAAACAGGTTTTATGAAGGATTGCCGGAAGATATAAAGATAAATTTACCTGATGCTGGTGTTTTGGATAATGATTTGTTTAATGATGTAAGAAAGAGAACAATAGTCGAAGCGATAAAAAGCGATGTAAATATAGCTATAAATAAACACAATAAATATGCCGTTAGGTTTGGGATAACCTACAGCTTCAGTCCGCCGTCAATATCCGACGGCGACTGGTACAGGAATATTGAAGATGTAGGGTTTCTTGCCTTCTTTCAGGGTCTCCCGATTGGCTTTAACGGGCAGAGATATAACAGTTTTGCCCTTGGAGCGGCAAGAATAGTTAGAAAAAGCAGCTATTATATCGAGAAAAGCGCTAATGATCTTTTTTATTATCACAGGGAGAAATGCCGGATACTTACCGAAAAGAACAAACCTTATGACAGTTGTGAGGAGTGTGCACTTGAAGGCGCATTCCCATGCCCTATATGCAACCCATGAAGACGCAAGGAAACATTTATTTGTTCCCTCGCCGGCAAGTGCAGGACAGATAATAAAGCAAGAATACCTAAAGAAAGTAACAGCTAAAGCTTCTTACATCAATGTTCTTACTCAAAAAATCCCTGATCCAATCAGTATAGACGAAAAAAAGTGAGGTTGAGTGTTATGAAAAATATTAAAAAACATGCAGCAGGAATAATTGCATTAACAATTTTGCTTTCCATGTTAATTCCGGTTGGAAGCGTGAATTCCGCCAATTCAGATGTAAATCCGATTAACCCTCCTATTTCACCAGGTTTAGCATATGCAGTTAATTCTTCGAACACATTACACTTTTCGGATGTTCGCTCCGATGACTGGTTTATTGATGATCTGAAATATATATTAAACTATGGGAAAGGAATCTTTTCAGGCTATCCAGACGGTACGTTCAGACCGGCAGACACGCT
>JAAYBO010000224.1 GCA_012730095.1 Clostridiaceae bacterium | reverse complement strand
CCTGCTTTTTTCAATGCCTGCTCCAACACGACAGGCGCAAGAAAACGAAAATCAGCGGGGGTGCTGACCGGGCTGTAATAAACTCCATAATCAAAACAAATTTGGCAGTCTGTCACTCCCCAGCCATATAAGCCCTGCTCCATTCCATAACGCACACCCTCCATGACGGCATTTTGAAAACTTTGGTTTAAATAGCCGAGAGATACCTCGCTTTTATATTGTGTTCCGCTTCCAACAGGAAGCGGTGTTACAGTCAAACCAATAGATGCCCAAAACGGATTCGGCGGCACTTCAATATGAATCGTGCAGCTCGCTTTTTTTTGCGGTCTTTCCAGATAAATAACCGAAGGCTCTTTCATAGCCACGCCCACATGATATTTTTCTTCTAATAGCGAACAAATAACTTCTAACTGTACTTTTCCCAAAAAAGATAACATAATCTCATGGGTAACAGTATCAATGTCAAAATGCAAAAGAGGGTCTGTATCAGCAATCTCTGCGAGGGCATTTAACAGGGCTTCCCTTTGCTCCGGCTTTTGCGGCTCTACCGTTGTCCGAAGTAATGGCATGGGATTATCAATCCGTGTTTTGTGAGGCAGGAGTTTTTCATTTCCCAGGATATCGTTCAGTTTCAAAGTATCATCAGCTAAAATAACAATTTCTCCCGGACAGGCATGGTCAGCCGGGACGATTTCACCATTTGACGGAATACACATTTCTGTAATCTTTATTTTTTCCTTTTTTGACAGCAGCAGGGTATCCCGTAAATGGAGCGTCCCATGATACAGGCGTAAATAAGAAAGCCGTTTTTTCCGCTCTGTATACTCAACCTTAAAAACATATCCACATAATTCAGACTGAATATCGTCTGTTTCTGTAATGAAAGTTTCTGTAATCGCTTCAATCAGTTTTTCTGTTCCTAAATTGTCTTTTGCACTCCCATGATAAACAGGAAACAAAGAGCAGCATCTGGTTCTTTTGCACTTTTCATATTGTAATTCCTGTATATCCAAAGAATCCTCTGCAACATATCGTTCTAATAGTTCATCGCTTCCGGAAATAATCATATCCCATTTGTCTAAATCAGAAATATCGGTCATGGTTATCTTTGGCGACAGGGAAACCTCCTGCATGACAATCATATCACTGGTAAGTTTATCTTTAATGCTTTGGTAAACACACTGCAGGTCGATCCCATTTTGGTCTATCTTATTTATAAAGATAATTGTCGGAATGTCCATTTTCTGAAGCGCATGGAATAATATACGGGTTTGTGCCTGTACGCCGTCTTTTGCTGAAATGACTAAAACAGCTCCGTCAAGGACAGATAAAGAGCGGTATGCTTCGGTTAAAAAATCCATATGACCGGGAGTGTCCACGATATTGATTTTATAATCATTCCAATAAAAAGAAGTAACCGCTGTCTGAATGGTAATTCCCCGTTGCCGTTCCAAAATCATAGTGTCTGTTCTTGTGGTCCCTTTATCCACGTTTCCCTGTTCCGCAATCGCTCCACTGGTGTATAGCAGACTTTCTGTCAATGTAGTTTTTCCTGCGTCTACATGGGCCAGAATGCCGATATTGATTATTTTCATGTGATTGTCCTCCCTTTACAGCCCCAAAGGGCATAAAAATCCCCAGCAGTAAAATACTTTTACCACTGGGGATTCTAATTTGCGGACATACACATATACAGCATACACCTATTTGTGATTGCTGTTTTTTGAATATGTCAAAATTGATAAGGCAAAAGTATTCTTAAATTGGGTACAAAAAACCAAGCCCCCACAAAAGGAGCTATCATAATTCTTTGTTCCCACTATTTGATTATAGTTTTATTTAAGAATACCTTGCCGCATATTTTTTTACTCCTTTTCTGGAATGAAACTATTATATCACATCAGCTTTAGGAAAGCAAGTACCTAAAAGAAATTTTTCTTCCTCTTATATGTTAACAATCATACCGGCTTCTTGGCGTTCAGAATAGTTTCTGCTGTTTGCTGTGGTGTTTGGTTGGAATTGTCCAACCAAAAGCTGATCCGGGGTGTTGTCTGTATTTTACTAAATACAAATTCAATGTATACAGAAAGATATAAGGAGTGGGAGGGATTCCGCCGTAGTTGGCATTGTAGGAAAATCCAAAAGTTTAGATTTTCCCACAATGCTTATCTTTTGGTCTTTGGTTCGGAATAGTGTAGTGCTGGCGGTCTATCTCTTGTTTTCGGTTGCTTGCTTCCTTACCGTACATGAGCATT
>JAAYBO010000223.1 GCA_012730095.1 Clostridiaceae bacterium | reverse complement strand
TTCCAAACAAAATTCTTATATAATCTCTCTTTGCATATAGAACTCTATCAATATATACGGAGTTTTCTTCAAAACGATAAAAAGCTAAATAATTACCAGAAACAATAGAGCGATATTTAGTTTCAAATCCTATTTTGGTTGACAGCGGAACACCAGCCTCAGGAAAGTTGACTAAGTCTTTTATACGATTAATTATTTGAGAAACAACTTTAACTGCTGAAGTGGGATTGTCCAGCTCTTCAGATATATACTGCTTTATTTCGAATAGATCCTTCTCTGCAGCAGGAGAAATAAATAATTTATTCATTCAAACACCTAAAGATTTTTCAACTTCTTCTATTGACATCCATCCATTATCTTTACCTGATTTTTCCCCTTTTGATAGCTCTTTCAGTAATTTTATTGTTGCATTTGTTTTTTCATAGTCTTCAATGTCAATTATTACGTATCGGCCTCTGCCATTCTTTGTTAAGAAAACAGGTTCTCCTACTGAAATATCTCGTAATACTTCAGCATAATTTCTTAAATCTGATACCGGCTTTATGTTTGGCATAACCATCAACTCCTATCCTCCTGCTGAAATTATTATACCATAATTATGCGTAATATTAAACGTAAAACATATTGCCTAACCTTCCACTAACTAAATAATTTTAATCATAATCAAACATGGGTTTTCTTCATCCCACATTTCAGTTAATGTGACAAGAGGTTCGAAACCAACACTCTTATAAAAAGTTGTGTATATATATAAGGCTCATAATTAGCAATTTCACTTAATGTTTTTACAATTATATATTTACAGCCATTTTGTTTTAAATAATTCTCAGCAAAAGCGTATAGTTTTTTCCCTATACCTTTTCTTTGATATTCCGGAAGTATGCCGCATACATAAATGTCTCCTGTATGATTATAATGCTGTTTTATTGAGAAAAATCCAATACAACAGCCATTATGATCTATTGCGGCAAAAAAAGGCAACTCTTGCACACCTTTTGTGTATTCCCTTAACCCTTTTCCATTTCCAAACCATTCAGGCAGCTTCCTCAAAATGTTCTCTGCATAAATGGATTTTTCTTTTGGATCAGTAATAAGCAAATCCCTGTCTTTACAAATTTCAAGGCAAACATCCGTATTTTTATACAAATTGTATCATAAAAACTATGATCCACAATATGCCAAATAAAATAATTCAAAACGTAAGGTATCTAATAATTCACAGAAAAAGGCTAATTGTTTTCTTTAGCATTAATAACCACTATGATAAGGCCGATAATTCCCAATACCGCTCCAATCCACCACAGCATGGAATCTGCTGGAACAGCGAAAATAAGCCCTAACAAAAGAAAAGCGAACCCTATGTTCTGTTTTTTCATAATTTTCTACCTCCATGAAGTTTTCAAATCAAAATGTAAACCAAAATGAAAAAAAACTTATGTAATGCCGGACACTGTTTTAACTCAGGAAAAAATGTTTTATAAAATCCTCTGTCTCTTGTTAGCAATATATTTGATTCCATAGGGGCATGTTCTGTTATTAAAAAGTCTGAAAGAATATGTTGTTCACTTGTAATTATTTCATGGCATTGTATCATAATATTGTCTATAAGCCTTTTCAGCTTTTACATCCAGAAAGTCTCTGTATGGCTGCCCGTTTTCGTACTTCCAAAGGGTTATATAAGTTGGTCCTACCTCAATAACTGTCTCATTATTCAAATGGGAATAATTATCATATGAACTTTTATAATATTTTTTATATTTCTCGGCAAAATCTTTATTCTCTTCAGTAAGGGGATGCCCCTTTATTTTCGCTATACCTTCGATTTGAATATTCTCCGTACATAATGCGACATTTTGGTTTTTCATTATCTGTTCACACTTTAAAAAGGTTTTATCTGTTTGAAAACATACTTTTTTACCGATAACAATACAACTCACACTTCTGGCCGTTACCCTATTCTCTGAAGATGTGGCTAAAACCAATATTTTATTATTTCCCAAAAGGTCATAGATTTCTTTTTCTAATAAAACATAACTTATTTCAATCATTTATATCCCCCATAAAATATTCTAAATAAGCCGACGCAATCGAAATGAATGCCATTATCAACGCAGAGAAAAGAGCACCTCAAAAAAACGGAATAAGTATGTAATTTACACAAATTGTATCATAAAAACCATAATCCGCAATATAGTAAATAAAATAATTCGCAAATGGGGTTGTATCCGAATTTATCAAAAAAGCAGATGGAGTGGTTTTGTTATATCATCTGCTTTCTTAATTAAGTGTGTGCGACTTGAAATAAACCTTAACATACTTTATCTGCCTGATGCGGTACCAAAATTATTTGTCATTCGCTTACGCTTTTATTTCCGTCAGCTTTACGGGCCTTCCCTCAAGCAGCGACAGTTTAGCGGCAAGCCCCATCCTGACAGGCTGCAAACCGTCATATACATTTACTTCTGTCGGCTTATCCTGTTCAATAGCCTGAATAAAAGACTTAATTTCATCACGGTAGGATTGGATATACCTTTCAAGGAAAAACCACAGCGGCTTTTCCGAATAAACCGCGTCGGCGGTGCTTATTACCGCGCTGGATGCCTTATCGTTGCTAACGGCTACGCATCCTTTGCTGCCGAAAACCTCAGCACGCTGATCATAGCCATATACCGATTTTCTTGAGTTGTCTATCACGCATATCGCTCCGTTTTCCATTTTAACGGTGACAACCGCGGTATCAATATCCCCGGCGTCTTTTATCGCCTGATCAATTAAAACCTCTCCCGAAGCGTATATTTCTTTTGCTTCCGATCCGGTTAGATAGCGTATCATATCAAAATCATGTATTGTCATATCCAGAAAAATGCCGCCGGATACTTTATATAAGCCGGTGGGGGAGGCTCGGGATCCCTTGACGTTATTTTTACAATATGCACGTCACCTATTTTGCCTTCGTCTACCGCTCTTTTTACAGCCCGGAAATTGTGATCGAACCTTCTGTTAAAACCGACCTGGTACTTGCACGGACTATTTTTCAAAGCGTTTATAACCTCGTTTATTTTATCCAAATCGTGATCAATCGGCTTTTCGCAAAAGACATGTTTGCCAGCATTAATCGCTTCGAGGGAGACAGGTGTATGCGTATCGGTTGAAGAACATATCAGAACCGCGTCAATCCGTTTATCGTTTATAATTTTACGATAATCGTCATACACGTTCTCTATGCCTGACGATTTTGCCCACTCAGCCGTTTCTTCGGTCATGAACGGATCGGCTGCCGCAAGCACGCATGCAGATTTAATGCCCGTTAGTATGCTTTCGGTATGGACTTTTCCAATCCGGCCCATTCCTATAATTCCTATATTAACCATTACGACCTCCCCTTTAATACAATTACGTTATCCTGCGTTAATAATACTCATTATACTGACTGCGCTGTGTATTTTGACATGATCCGCCGAAGGTATTGACAGCGTTTCAAGGGCATATGCGCCTTTATATCCCGTGTTTTTTATCGCTTCATATACCTCGCCGAAATTTATTGTCCCGGTTCCGGGCAAACCCCTGTTTGAATCCGCGAAATGGACATTTGTAATCTTCCCCGCAGCAGCTTTTATGGCATCAGTCATTACACCGTCTTCGTACCATGAATGGTACGTGTCATAAAGGATTCCCAGGTTTTCCGGATTGCCCAGTACATTCAAAAAAGTGAGCGCTTCGCTTATATTGTTTATCAACAGCGTTTCCGCTCTGCAAATCGGTTCAAGCTGCAGCGTTACACCGTGCTTGAAAGCGTATTCTACACACTTCATAAGAGAAGTTTTTAGATTCTCCAAAAGATTCCGCTTATCGCCCTTTTCCAGTTTACCGCGGATCAAACCTACCGTTACGCAGGGATAACCCAGGCAGGCGGAAAGATCAACATGCTCCGCCATTAATTCTACGGAACGCTTTCGTATTTCCTCATCAAACGATGACAGGCACAGACCATCGAGGTCATATGCCTGTCCGGTTGACAAAGTGGTTGCCGAAAGGCCGAATGATTCAAGCAGATTGTAAAGCTTTGAACCATCCACCTGCCCCGGATGCGCAACAGCAATCTCAACGCCTGTAAAACCCTGAAGCGCTATATATTCCAGCGCATAGGCAAATTCCTTCGCTCTGAACGGGGAAAAAACAGTATCATACTGGTAAGGTAAAGTTTGCGATATTTTATTCATATTTTTCCGCTCCCGCTTTTTTGTTTCTAAAGCTTTGTGAACGGGCCTCTCAAAGGTATTTCGTACACACTCTTCCAACCTTCGGAAAAAGGTTCTTTCAGATACGGTTCCATTTCCTCTGCGGTTCTAAGTGTTGTTTTTTCAACGGGGGGCACCTTCCCGGGAGGAAATGTATCCAGTATCTGATCGTTGACAAGCGTAAGGTATTTAAGAATAGCCACAATCGGGCGTTTTGCCTTTAAAGGATCGGAAATCGTCGGTGTGCCTACCACCCCTTCACGGTTAGTAGCCATCTCTATTGAATTATGCCCTTCACCTTCGCTCCAGCGGTGCGGCCGGCGGAGGGGATCGACTGATTTGTCGAAATGGCCGTCCGGAAGATACGATTCTCCCCATTTATCCTGAGCGGCGCTCATATCTATCATGTCTTTAAACAGCAAAAGCGCTACCGAGGTTTCGCATTCATCGGCATGGACAAAAGTGGTATCGAGGCTGTCGGGCTTGTTGTTCGGCACAAAGAACTCCCTTACGGCACGGTGCCAGTCCAAAACCCGGAATATTCCGGGGAGCTGGAACCGTTTGCAAAATTCCTGTATTGCGGTTTCAAGCATCCACAACTGGCCGTGGTTGTTTACTATGATTATCTTTCTGAACCCATCGTTCCATAGCCCGAGCATCATATATATCATTGTTTCGACAACAACTTCCTGAGGCATGTTCACAGTACCCGGCATTCCTATATGGTGATACGGATGCCCGCCGTAATTCAGCGGCGGGAGAGCAAGGTTGATTTCCCTGCCCTGTTTTGCGGTAAAACGCCTTACCCCTTCAAGTATCTGAGTGACCATAAAGGTATCAAGCCCCGAATTTGCGTGAAGTCCGTGATTCTCAGTACATCCGACAGGTACAAACACTATGTCGTTTTTCCGCCTTTTTTCAATTACTTTACACCTGGGTGTATTCTGGATATAGCAGCCGGCTTTCCCAAGCTCGGACTCGGCCGGTATACCGTATTCCGCAAGCACCGTATCGAGTTCCTCGATGCTCATATCCCATACTTCTTTTTTAAGCCTGCCCACTTCGTTATCTTCAAATATAACACCCGGCGTATCGGTATATATCCACTCAAATTTTTGCTTTGCCATCGGAACACCCTCCTTATTCGTCCATTACACAGGTTATCTTGCAGTTTTTACGATCGGTCTGCAGAGCGATTATGTTTTCCGGAACTTCATCCAATGTAATCTTTTTGGTAATCATGCTTGTCATATCCATTCCGGATGCCATACACTCAATAACACGCGGGAAGGTTCCATGTCCCGAGTGTCCCTGCGCACCGACAATGCGTGCGCGGCGAACCTGCAAAACTTCACCTGTAACAGGCATTTTTTCTTCGGCACGCGCTACGACAACAACTGTTGAATTAAGTGTCCTGCCTTCCCAGATGGCCTTTTCAATTCCGGGGTATACAATAGCGGGCAGCCCGGTTGCCTCAAGGTACAGAGCCGCTCCCATTCCATCCGTAAGCCTTAGCACTTCGTCTGCGAAATCCGTTTTTGTCGGATCTATAACAAAATCGGCACCCAGTTTAAGACCCATTTCCGCCCGGTCGGCCTGAGGTTCCGACAGAATTACCCGCGCCGCTCCCTGGCGTTTTAAGATAGCACATGCCGCAAGGCCTATAGGACCTCCTCCGCAGATTACCACATTGTCGCCGGGCCTTATGCCGCCGCCCCGTTCAATAACAGCGTTATATGCGACTGAAGTCGGCTCGACAAGAGAACCTGCAAGAAATATATCCTTTTCATCCTTATAACGGTCACGAAGAGGTTCAAGGCTCCACAGGCAGCGGTCGGGCACAACAATGTAATCGCTGAATGCGCCGTTTACATTAAAGCCTATTTCGTCGAGCCTTTCACAGTGGTTCGGATAACCGTCCGCACATGGTTTACATGAACCGCACCAAAGCATTTCTTCAGCGCATACCAGTTCACCGCCTTTAAAGGGCTTATTCGTGACCTTGTCTTTTGTACCGGGTCCTCCTTTTACAACAACCCCTGAAAATTCATGGCCGAGTATGCATGGGAATCCGGTAAGACCGGGGTAAAATATGTATCCGTCATCCTTTGCCTGGGCCATATGCACATCACTTCCGCATATTCCGCAGGCTTTTATTTTTACAAGAACCTGACCCGGGCCTGGTTCGGGAATATCGTAATCCCTGATTTCAATCCTGGGATTCTTCCATACAAGGCTTCCAAGATAAGTACTTACCTTATCAATGTCCTTTGCACCTAATTTGAACTCAGGTTTCGGAGACCACTCCGCGGTCAGCGTTACACCTCTCATTTTCTTCATACTGAACACTTCCTTTACTGCTTAATAAAGACTAAATATAGCTCCACCTCCACAGGCGAACTGTTAATTATTGCTTTTGTAAGCAATATAACGACATAATTAAGTGTATTTTAGCCGTGCAAAAACAATTGTCCAGATATCAGTTTAAATCACGGCCGACCCAAGTACATGTGTTTATTCGTAAAATGCGTAAACGCTCGTTCAATTTTTTAGTTCGTCATTCAGTTTTTCTATCAGCGGAAGTAATTCCTCAGGATTATGTATTATATAATCCGGCTTTTGATCGGGACAAGACGGCTTCATATCATACCTCGGAGACCAATCAAGCAGGATCGAAGTGATTCCGAAACGGTTTGCTCCGGTTATATCCTTTTTTATATTGTTTCCTACCATTACAATCCTTTTTTTATCTTTATCGCATAGTCTGTTCTTCCTCATCGCATCTTCAAACATAGCGGGCGACGGTTTTTGCATACCAACAACTTCAGAAACGGTCCAGGTTTTGAAAAAATTACCCAATCCGTTTTCTTCATACACATTTCTAAATGACTGCAATTCCCCGTCGGCAACAAGGGCAATGGTATACCCGGACTCATACAGCGTTCGGAGGGTTTCAGCAGCGCCCGGGATTGTATCGGCATGTATAACAATCCCTTCCTCATTCCTGATCTCTGTTGATTCGTCAATTATTGTATCGCCGCTGTCTATAAAAATAACCAACTGCTTATCTTGCTTGTTCCTGTTCATATGAAAATCCTCTCAATTGCAGCTCCCCTGCCCTGTGACAGGCAACTTCACGGCCTTCGGAAAATTCCACAAGCTCCGGTGATTCGCGGGTGCATATATCCAAACAATAAGCGCATCTTTCATGGAAATAACATCCATCCGGAGGATTAGCCGGGTTCGGTATTTCTCCGCTTAAAGGAATACGGTCAATTTTTACCGTAGGGTCGGCAACCGGCACAGCTGACAGCAGTGCTTCCGTATACGGGTGCATAGGTTTCGAAAACAGGCTTTCCGTTTCAGCAAATTCTGCGAGCTTACCCAGATACATAACCCCAACCTTATCTGAAATATGCTCAACCACGGACAGATCGTGACTTATGAAAATGTATGTAAGTTCCATATCCTTTTGCAAATCCTTCAGCAGATTGATTACCTGGGCCTGTATCGATACATCCAAAGCCGACACCGGTTCGTCACAGATAATTATCCTCGGGCGCAGCACAAGAGCCCTTGCTATTCCTATTCTCTGCCTCTGGCCTCCTGAAAACGCATGCGGATACCTCTTTAAATAACTGGTATTAAGCCCAACTTTGTCCGCTATTTCCATCGCACGCATGTCCATTTCCTTTTTGGGCATCTTTGGAAAATTCGCCTTCAAAGGTTCTTCAATTATATCAAGTACCGTCATCCGGGGATCAAGGGATGAATATGGGTCCTGAAAAATCATCTGGATGTCTTTGCGGAACTTTTTCAGCGTTTTCCTGTCTATATTGATAAAATCATGCTTACTCCCGTCTTCCGCCGTGTATAATACCGAGCCTGAAGTTGCCTGAATGCCTCTTGCTATGCACCGTCCCAGCGTTGTTTTCCCGCATCCGGATTCACCTACAATACCGACCGTTTCTCCCCTTTTAACGTTAAAACTTATATCGGTCACGGCTTTTACACATATCTTCCTGGAGGTAAACTGCTTGGATAAATGCTTAATCTCAAGGATAATATCACTCAAACCTTTCCCCTCCTTCCCGCAAACCGCTCTTAACGGCATGGCAGCTTACGGCGTGTTTATCCGCAATGTAATCAAGTTTCGGATCTTTTACATTACATACTCCTTCGATACGGCTTTCGCACCGTTCATAAAAACTGCATCCGGGAGGAAGATTCAATGCCAGCGGAACTGTTCCCTTTATTGAAAACAGCCTTTCCTGCCTTCTGCTGCCGATTTTATGCACGGAACCGATTAATCCCTTTGTGTACGGATGCCGAGGGTTATGATACAATTCCACGACAGGTGCGCTTTCCACGATTTTGCCAAGATACATCACCGCCACCCTGTCGCACATTCTTGCAACCGTTCCAAGATCATGAGTTACAAACAGGACAGACATCTTGAATTCTTTCTGCAGTTCTTTTATCAATTCCAGTATCTGAGCCTGGATTGTAACATCAAGCGCTGTCGTAGGTTCATCCGCAATCAAAAGCTTTGGCCTGCATACGAGTGCCATTGCTATTAAAGCTCTCTGAAGCATTCCGCCGGAAAATTCGTGCGGGAACTGATCATACCGTCTTTCCGCATTCGCAATACCGACTTTCTTCATCATCTCGATTGTTATTTCTTTTGATTTTTTCTTATCTTTTGTAATATGAAGCCTCGTGCATTCATTTATCTGATTTCCTATTGTATACAGCGGAGAAAAGCAAACCATTGGTTCCTGGAATATCATTGAAATCTGTTTGCCGCGAATATCTCTAATTTCATTACCTTTCGGAGGCAATTTCAATAAATCGATCATGCCGCCGTTGTTTGCATTGAAGAAGATTTCGCCTTCCGTGGAACATATCGGCTCGTTAATCCCCAATATCGCTTTACAGGTAAGCGATTTTCCGCAGCCTGATTCTCCGACCAGGCCAAGAGTTTCACCTTGTTTTATTTCGAAAGAAACACCGCGTACCGCCGTTAAAATTCCTTCATCTATTGTTATATCAATCTTCATGTTGTTTACGCGAATGATAGTATCCTGAGTGTCCATATCTTCCTCCAACTTTTGTTTTAACCTTAATTTCCAAGCATTTCTTAACGTATATCCGGTGTGACGGATTCTATTTATATGGATCCGCTGCGTCCCGGAGCCCGTCACCGATAAAGTTAAAGGCTAAAACTGAAATTATTACGGCAAATAACGGTATAAGCTTCCAAGGGTACATAGCAATATTGGAAATCTCCTGCGCTTCCTGTAAAAGCACTCCCCAGCTTGTTGCGGGAGAGCGAATGCCAAGCCCCAAAAAGCTCATTGATGTTTCACCTATTATCATACCTGGAATTCCCAGGGTCAAATTTACTATCAGAT
>JAAYBO010000222.1 GCA_012730095.1 Clostridiaceae bacterium | reverse complement strand
GATGACGACTTTAATACTATGGTGAATATACATAATCCGCGGCAGTGTTATATTACAAAAAACTGGTCAAGGTATCTTTCATTGTACCAACTGGGGCTTGGAGTGCGCGGAATTGGATTTCGGGACAGTTCACAGGATGTCATGGGCATAATGCCGAATATGCCCGAGGAAGGCAGAGAGCTTATTGAAAAGCTTCTATGCGTGCAGAAGATTGCCGGAAACGCTATGCATCAATTCAATCCTGCGAACATGATCGCCAGTGAAGGAGACTCTAAGGAAATGGAAGGCCGGCCTAAATACTACGGTGACGACCATCTGTGGATTGTGCTTGCCGTGTCCGCTTACCTGAAAGAAACCGGAAATATCGGTTTTCTTGATAAAGTGCTGCCTTTTTACGATAAGGATAAAAACGAAAATGCAATTGAAACCGGAACAGTGCTTGAACATTTGAAAAGAGCAATAGAATTCACGCATATTAATGTTGGGCGGAATGGACTGCCGCTTCTCGGCTTTGCCGACTGGAACGACACGGTAAATCTTCCTGAGGGCGCGGAATCGGTTTTCGTAGCAAACCTTTACGGCAAGGCTTTGATTGAAATGATCAACATTATGGAATTTATCGGCGACGATGAAACAGCTATGAAATACAAAGATTACCATCAATCGATGAAAAATATTGTCAACGAAGAATGCTGGGACGGGCAGTGGTATATAAGATACTATGACCATAACGGAAATAAACTCGGATCAATAGAGAACAGGCACGGCAAGATATACACAAACGCCCAATCCTGGTCAGTATTATCCGGATTTGCAACACCCGGCAGGGCAAAAGAAGCGCTTGAATCGGTCAACAGGCTCCTTAACACTTCAAAAGGAATAAAGCTTAGTTTTCCGGGGTACGAGAAATATGATCCCGTAATCGGAGGGATAACAACCTTCCCACCGGGAGCAAAGGAAAACGGCGGCATTTTTCTGCACTCCAATCCGTGGGTCATCATTGCCGAGACAATTACCGGGAATGGGAACAGGGCGTATGAATACTACAGTCAGATCAACCCGATTACAAAAAACAATATCATAGATGAATATGAATGCGAACCTTTTGTTTATCCGCAAAACATTCTGTCTGATGAACATCCGCAGTTCGGCCTTGCGAGGAACAGTTGGCTTTCAGGAACGGCGTCATGGGCATACCAGGCTGCTACAAAGCACATTCTTGGCATTGAAGCGACATTTTACGGCTTAAAAATAGACCCGTGCATCCCGGATTTCTGGAACGGCTTTACGGCTGTAAGAAAATTCAGAAACGCGGTATACAGGATTAAAGTTGAAAACCCTTCTCATATATCAAAGGGAGTATCAAAAATTATAGTTGACGGCAGTGAACTGGACGGTAATATCGCACCGATATTTGAAGACGGGCAAGAGCACACCGTTAAAGTTGTACTAACGCCCGACCGCTGAGTCATTGGATTAAAAGCCAATACATAATAAAAAAAATATTCAATACCCCAATTTATAAATTAAGGTTCCCCGGCGCTTTACCGGGGAACCTTTAGTATAACCTTTATTTTTCAGTTTGCGCTTCGACAAGCCGGACAGCTCCGTATTTTTCCCTTAGAAGCGGTTTTTCAATCTTGCCTGTAGGATTTCTTGGAACCTTATCAAAAATAATTTTCCTCGGGCGTTTATAGCGCGGCAGCGAACTGCAAAATTTCATAATATCTTCTTCGGAAGACTTGTACTCCGGTTTTAATTCTATTATTGCCGCCGCAATCTCACCTACCCGTCTATCGGGAAGGCCTATAACCGCTGCATCCTTAATAGCATCATATGACCGCAGAAAATCTTCTATCTGAACAGGGTATATATTCTCCCCGCCGCTTATTATAACGTCTTTTTTCCTGTCTACAAGATAAATAAAACCGTCCTCGTCCATACGCGCCATGTCGCCTGTCATAAGCCATCTGTCCCTTATAACTTCCTTCGTCGCTTTTTCATCGTTATAATAGCATTTCATGACGCCGGGCCCTTTTACTGCAAGTTCTCCGACTTCTCCTTTTTTTACTTCGTTTCCGTTCGGGTCAACTATCTTCACTTCCCAGTTATAACCCGGAATTCCGATAGCACCGACTTTATGGATGTTCTCAACGCCAAGATGCACACATCCCGGGCCTGTGGATTCGCTTAGCCCGTAATTCGTGTCATAAAGATGATTCGGGAAATATTTGAGCCAACGTTGAATCAGGCTTGGAGGGACAGGCTGGGCG
>JAAYBO010000221.1 GCA_012730095.1 Clostridiaceae bacterium | reverse complement strand
TACTTTTTTTGGAAACACATCTATAATGAACTTAATGCGGCTAATTCCTTGGTTAGGGCGTATTATCTGTTTGTTAGCGGTGGAAGGTGATTTGTATGTTAACCAAATACAAGCTTGCTGCCAGTCTAATTTTTCTGTTAATTGCTGCTGCGTTTATTCTGTTAGTGCTGCATAATATTACAAAAACTGAAAAAGATACGGTATTGGACGCAACAGTCACTCCCGCAGAGGAAAAAATAAACGCGGTAAGCTCCGAGGCTCCAACTCCAACCACGGCTTATACGCCTTCACCCGAACCTGAACAAATAAACAAATTAGTAATAACCGAAATAGAGATATCAAATCGCTTTGGAGAAAAAAAGACGGTAGAAAGAGAAGAAACTGTCGTATTTTCCGGCTATTCGTATTTGCTCATGCATATGAATCGTGAAATAAGGAAGGAAAACATTGAAGGGCATATATTTGTCAACGAAGAACCGGTAAACCCTGATTATATTTTTATACATGACCAGCAGAAAAACACTGCGAATATATTCTTACCGGGAGATCTGCCCGAAACCTTTACGGTACGGATATCCTCCGGCATAACGAGCGGGTTTAACACATTAGAAGAGGATATAATATTTAATTTTAAGCACTACCCGGAAATAACATGCAATATCCGGAGGGTAGATACCGAAACCGGAAATCACCTTCCGAAATCAGTATACCTAACTGGCGATAAACACGGTTTTCTTTTAGAATTCAGCGTACCGATGGATAAAGAAAGTACTGCGTATTCTCTTCAAATAGTTGCTGACGGCGGATCAGAACCTGAATATACCGTTGAATGGATAGATGATACTAAGCTAAAACTAAATTTAACGAATGTTAAAACAGGCAGTTATTCCATATCAATACAAAACGCAAAGGGAGCAGATAACATCTTTGGCAGTATATATGACTGCGATTACAGGTTTACCTGTATAGAAGAACAAAGGCTTTTTAAGCTTAACCCGGAAACGGGAAGCGTGACAGTGCTTGAAGAATTTACGCAGGGAATGCGCTCGTGGAGCTACTCTCCGCTGAAAGACCATATTGTTTTCGGAATTGTCGAAGAAGAAGACCACGAGGGGAACTGCTGATGCTGGATTCAATCTTTTAACTTATTTCCGCGGCTTTACTATTAATTTCACTCTCATGGTATAATTACTTATATATTAAATTGAATGTCATTTAAACAAATATATTTCTGTACATAGCTGCATGGGTGACAAGCTTCTGAAAAACAAATACGAAAGGAGGAGATGTATTATGCCGCTTTCTATGGCTTTTATTGTACCGCATCCGCCTATAATTTTACCCGAGGTCGGTAGAGGAGAAGAGAAGAAAATAAAGAAAACAATTGATGCATATCGTGAAATAGCAGCACGGATTGCGCGTCTGAAACCTGAAACAATTATTATTACCTCACCGCATGCGACGCTTTATGCCGACTATTTTCACATTTCGCCCGGGAAAAGGGCTCACGGCGATTTACGCAGGTTTGGGGTTTATAATGTATCAATTGAAACGGAATATGATGAGGACTTTGTAAGAACACTTTCTTTAATTGCAGAAGAGAACGGAATTCCCGCCGGAACAATGGGGGAACGTGATAAAACCATTGATCATGGAACATTAATCCCTTTGTATTTTATAAACCAGGTCTATTCGGGTTACAAAACCGTACGTATAGGGTTATCCGGGCTTGATCCGATAGAGCATTACCAATTTGGGCAATGCATACAAAAAACTATAGAAAAAACAGATCGAAGGGTTGTTTTTGTAGCCAGCGGCGATCTTTCCCACAGACTGAAAGAGGACGGACCGTATGGTTATGTGCCTGAAGGTCCGAAGTTTGACAAAATGGTTACGGACGCAATGAAAACAGGAGATTTTTTGTCGTTCCTTACGTTTGATCCGTCGTTTACCGAGGCCGCTGCCGAATGTGGGCTGCGTTCTTTTATTATTATGGCTGGTGCTTTAGACGGAAAATCTGTTAAGCCTGAGCTTCTTTCTTATGAAGGTACTTTTGGAGTCGGATATGCCGTGTCGGCATTTGAGGTTATTGGCGAAGATAAAAACAGGCACTTCGATAAAATTTATATCGGGAACGAAAGAGAAAAGCTTTTAACTTTAAAAGAAAACGAAGACGAACATATAAGACTTGCCCGTTTTTCTTTGGAAACATACGTTAAGACGGGGGAAAAAGCGTCATTGCCTGATGGTTTGCCTGAAGAAATGCTAAACCGGCGCGCGGGTGTTTTTGTATCGCTTAAAAAACACGGACGCTTACGAGGATGTATTGGTACTATAAGCCCCATAACGAGGTGTGTTGCTCAAGAAATTTTACGTAATGCCGTTAGTGCGGGAACCGAAGACCATCGTTTTCCTCCCGTAACGGAAGGTGAACTTCCCGAGCTGGTATATAGTGTTGATGTTTTAGCGGAACCTGAACAAATTGAATCAATTGATGAATTGGATGTGAAAAGGTACGGAGTTATAGTTACAAGCGGCTATAGACGCGGTTTGCTGCTTCCGAATCTGGATGGTGTTGATACACCGGAACAGCAGGTTTCAATAGCTTTGCAAAAGGCTGGAATACGTCCTGATGAATCATATTCAATGGAGAGGTTTGA
Organism: Clostridiaceae bacterium; assembly: GCA_012730095.1. GTDB lineage: Bacteria > Bacillota > Clostridia > DSM-8532 > DSM-8532 > DTU069. The sequence goes on along the minus strand of JAAYBO010000221.1, from coordinate 8,004 downwards.
GGTGGTGCGTCACAAATGAAAACCGAATGCAGAGTATGCCCCCATCACTGCAAATTATCGGAAGGCCAAACAGGAAGATGCCATGCCAGAATGAACAAAGACGGTAAAATAATATGTAAAAACTACGGCGAGCTTACGTCAATCGCATTGGATCCTATTGAAAAAAAGCCATTATACCGTTTTTATTCAGGCAGCAGGATTCTGTCGATTGGAAGCTATGGATGCAATATGCGATGTTTATTCTGTCAGAACAGTGAAATATCAATGTCAGATGGTTGCAAAACCCATACCGAAAAAGTAATGCCGGAGGAAATTGTTAATAAAGCGGTAGAGCTGATAGCTCTTGGAAATATTGGCATTGCATATACTTACAATGAACCTTTGGTCGGGTTTGAATATGTTCTTGATTGTGCAAAACTCGTGAAAGATAAAGGGATGGAAAATGTTGTTGTAACCAACGGGTATATATGCAGCGAGCCGATGAAAGAATTGCTGCCTTATATAGATGCAATGAACATCGACCTAAAAGCGTTTAACGATAATTTTTACCGCAGAATGTGCGGAGATCTGGAAACTGTGAAAAATTCCATCTTGCTTGCATCGAAACAGTGTCATTTGGAAGTTACGACTCTTATAATACCAAATGAAAATGATAGTGAAGAAGAAATGGAGGAACTATGCAAGTGGCTTTCGTCTATAAACCCTGAAATTCCGCTGCATATAACACGCTTTTTCCCGCACTGGCGTATGACCGACAGAAGCGCTACTCCTGTTAATAAAATATATCGGCTTGTGGAAATAGCAAGAAAGAATTTGCATTATGTGTACCCAGGAAATTGTTAAGTAAAAAATATGTGTCAATACACTTCAGTCTCTTTATACACTCGGTATGACATAGGCGCAATTTGTACGTTAAATATTGTTTTATTTCCACACTGTAATCCCTTTATTTGTTCCCCGGAAACAAGATCATTAAGGCATACTCCGGGTTTATTTACTGTTATAGCCACTTCCTGTGTAAAGGGCAGGAAGGATTTTATTACAAAAATACCGTTATCATATGTAAAAAGGCTTACTTTCGAAACAGTATCTATTAATATATCACTGTTATGAGAAAACGCGGAGCGTATCGGATATAAAGCTTCAGCGGGATAGTAATATAAATCGCCGAAGTCATCGGGGATTGTTAATATATATAGTGAACCTTTGCCGTATGAGTTTTTTGTTAGAATGGGGAAGTTATTTTCACACCCAAGCCCCGAAACCAACTGCCACGAGTCATTTGTGGAATAATCAAGCTGTGGGATCAAAACAGGTTTTTCGCTGAATGCCATTTTGTTAAAAACCACTCCGTAATCGGAAATCGCAAATTTATTTACGTAAGCCCTTCTGTCAGTGCAGCGTATATTTGCGATTGTATCAAATCCACTGTCCTGAACAGCTTTCAAAAGCCCCGTTGTTATAATCACATTTTTTCCGGAAAGAAGCATATTTTTTATTTTTGAGACAATATCTTTGTCGAATGCGGCATTTTTAGTAAGGAAAATGTTATTATATGCAAGATTTAGTTCCGGATAAGGTTCCAGTGGAATACCAAGCATACCAATGTAATTATGCAGGTAATCCTCTCCGCACGAATGATATGGCAAGTAGCATGCAGTGCCTGTTGGATTGCCAAGGCTTCCAATAAACTCATCAACGGTATCAAATATATAACCGGCTATCGGAACGAAAATGGAATAGTATCTGTTTAAAAGAGAGCCCAAACAAAACAGAGTTACTTCTCTTGATTTCCCTAACAGCGTGAGAAGAGCCTGATCGGCATATGAAGCGGGATTATAATAACATTGATATGGATCGAACCATCCACCTCCGTTTTTCCCCGGTTTTACATTTTCCAGATATCTCATAATAAAATAACTGAGATAACGCGGAAGATGCTGCTGCGTATGCTGAGGATCGCGGGTTTCCGTACCGGTATATATCATGTCAAACAGCAGAGATTCGTCTTTAAGATTATATCCGGTTTCCTGGTAATGCTCATACCAATTTGGGTATTTAATAATAAGATTTATATCAGAATTTACTTCCTTTGCGGGTTTTATTATACAATCCGCCGATATGTGTTTCATTAATTCAGTACGGAATTCAGCCCAGTTGGAATTCCCTTTTGCATCGATACATGAGCTGCATTTGCAGTTTGTAAAGTAAAAATCATCAAGAATTATTTCATCAAAAATATTCGCCGTATAAACAACAATATCTTTTAAAGTTTTTATGTCTTCTTCATTTGTATAACACATCGAACGAAACGCCTCGGTTGTTTCAAGCGAGGTTGTTATTCCTCCTGAAGTTTTTATTCCTTTACTTTGGAAATAATTCTTTATAAGCAGCAGTTTATCTTTTTCTATTGTTACACTGTTCCTGAATGTTTCTAAATAAACCTTATCGGGCTGTAAATACTTCTCAATGAAACTGAAAGATTTGTCAAACTCATTAATGTTTTTAATACCGTTTAAATCGCCGACAGGACAATAAATTGCCAGCTTGAAATTTCGATATCCCATAATATTTACCTCAATTTGAAATTTATTGGTTATGTTTAGCTTAATGTATTTTAAAAAAAATTACAAGATGTTATGCCAGTTTAAAAAGGGATGTTTGAACAGTAACATATTCACATAATTCTCTGTTTACGGAAGAAAAGCATTAAATATAGATATTAAATCCAGCTGTTTTGTTGTATTATATAAAGTGTATATAGTAAAGTCGTGCATCTAATATATCGTTATTTAAAGAGTTTTAAAATAGATTTAACAAAACAGGCAATATATACAATAAGGAGTGATTGCATGGTACTTAATAATTCCTACCCTTTAAACAGAACGGAATGGGAAAAAGCAGGTTATGAGCTGCCTCGCTTCAACCGGGATAAAGTTACGGAAAATACAATAAAGAACCCGGTTTGGCTTCATTTCGGGGCGGGTAATATTTTTAGGGCTTTCCCTGCGGTTCTTCAGCAAAGACTTATAGATGAAGAGAAAAGTGACAGGGGAATTATTGTCTGCGAAGGCTATGATTATGAAATCATAGATCGTATTTACAAGCCATATGACAACCTGAGCGTACTAATAGTCTTAAAGCCCGACGGAAATATGCGCAAAAAATTGGTTGTTAGTGTTGTGAAAGCGCTTACAGCGGATACAAACAGACCTGAAGACTGGCAGGATCTGAAAGAAATCTTCAAAAAGCCGTCGCTGCAGATGGCAAGTTTTACAATTACCGAAAAGGGGTATGGTCTTACCAATGCAAAAGGTGAATTCTACGATGATATATCCTTTGATTTACAAAACGGTCCGGAAAACCCGAAAAGTTTTATTGGCAAACTTGCTGCGCTGTGCTATGAACGGTATAAAAGCGGGAAATATCCAATAGCATTGGTTAGTATGGATAATTGCTCACACAATGGTACAAAGCTGTTTCAAGCAGTTGATACATTTGCCCGTGAATGGGTTGAGCATGGAATAGTGGATAAAGGGTTTGCGGAGTATATTGAAGATCCTGAAATTGTATCATTCCCCTGGAGCATGATTGACAAAATTACGCCGCGCCCGGATTCCAGCATAAAGGATATGCTTGAAAAGGACGGTCTGATAAACTGCGACATCATTACAACAAAAAAGAGTACTTATATTGCTCCCTTTGTAAATGCGGAAGAACCACAGTACCTTGTCGTGGAAGATATGTTTCCGAATGGGCGTCCGCCTCTTGAGGATGCAGGTGTCATTTTTACCGATAGAGAAACAGTTGATAAAGTTGAGAAAATGAAGGTATGCACTTGCCTTAATCCTCTACATACAACCTTGGCGATATTCGGGTGCCTGTTAGGCTATAAGACGATATATGAGCAAATGCATGATGAACAGCTCAGAGCTCTTGTTGGTAAAATTGGTTATGACGAAGGTCTGCCTGTGGTTGTAAACCCCGGTATAATAAAGCCTGAAGAGTTTTTAAAAGAAGTTATAGAGGTGCGTTTGCCGAATCCATATGTGCCGGACACCCCTCAAAGAATTGCAACGGATACGTCTCAGAAGCTATCGGTGCGGTTTGGTGAAACTATAAAAGCGTATGCGAAAAGAAGTGATTTAAACCCGGCGGATCTTGAGTATATACCGCTTGTCTTTGCGGGATGGATCAGATATCTTCTCGCTGTTGATGATTTTGGAAACGAGTTTGTTCCCAGCCCCGACCCTATGATGGCTCATCTTAAGGAAATTGTAGAGGGTATTTCCCTTGGCGACAGCGGACCGTTTGACGATAAACTTAAGCCGATTCTTACCGATGAAACAATTTTCGGAGTTAACCTTTACGATGTAGGGCTTGCCGAAAAAGTTCTTTGTTATTTCAAAGAATTTGTTCGGAGTAAAGGTTCGGTAAGAGAAATGCTGAAGAAATATTTATAAAAAAGATATTAAGGGTTTTACATAAGTTATGAGAAAAAAACCTGGCATGGAAATTTTATGCCGGGTTTTCTTCTTGTCAATACCTGAATTAATAATCACGGCTGTCAATTAACGACGCGGCGTCTTCGGCATAGAATACGCTTTCCTTTACAAATACGAACTTTTCGACTTTTTCGCCCCTTTCCAGGGCCTGTATTATACTTTCAACACGCGGTCCATGCAGCGGATTGCATTCCACGCAGGCATCAATTTTACCCTCGATCATTGCTTCAAAGGCAGCCCTTACTCCATCGAACGATACAATGATTATATCCCCGTTTGGACCGCATGTTTTGCCCGCCGCCTCAATGGCATTAATTGCACCGAATGCCATATTGTCATTTTCTGAAATAACCACGTCGATATCAGGATAGGTTTTCAAGAATAAATCCATAACTTCCTGACCCCTTTCCTGCGTAAAATCTCCGGACTGCCTGTCCAGCATGTTCCAGTTAGGGTGTTCTGATAATTTTTCCGCGAAACCCTCGGTACGCCCAATCTGTGCTGTTGAACCTAAATTACCTTGTAGTGTTACAATGTTTACCTCCTGATCAGCTATTCCTCTTTTTTCAAGAATTCTTTCAAGTACAGTGACCGCGTCATATCCTTGCTGTTTGAAGTCTGAACCGACCCATGCGGTGAATAGTGAATCGTCGTTTGTTTTAATCATACGGTCAACAATAATTACCGGAATGCCGGCTTCTTTTGCTTCGCCAAGTACTGTATCCCAGCCTGCCTCAGTGTTTGGGGCAAGTACCAGGTAATCAACATCCTTTAGAATAAAATCGCGAAGAGCTGTTATTTGTTTTTGGGTGTTCTGTTGAGCATCAAACATTTCAAACTTATAACCTTTTACTTCGGTAAAAGTTTCCTTCATTGATTTAGTGTTCGCTATACGCCAGTCCGACTCGGCTCCTACCTGAACGAATCCGACATAAATTAAGTCATCTGTTTCGGCTGAGGTCAGGGAGGGTTGGGCATAACCGGGTGCAGGGGAGCAGGAGAACATACACGATATTATCAAAATAATAAATATAGTTGTGATAATATTAATTTTTTTCATTTTACCAATCCTCCATTTTCTATTTTTTAATACTAAAGATACGAATGCTTAGCAATTTCAATATACAATAATAGATTTTTTATTTACCTGGATTACCCTTTAATTTTATTCCGATTGTTTACATTTGATTAATTCGTTTTAATGCTTAATAAGCAATAGTGTTGCATTAAAGATCTATAAACTCCTGAGTGTTAAAAGGTATTTTTACCCTGATACAAGTGCCCTCACCGTAAACGCTGGTTATTGTGAGGCCATAACTATCACCAAACTTTAGCTTAATACGCTCATTAACATTATAAAGCCCAAATGAATCCTTCAGAGGTCTTATGGCGCTGTTTTTAGGATGTTCAAACCTTGCGTATATCTGATTCAGGCGTTCTTCGCACATCCCTATGCCATTATCCTCCACAGTAATTACAACGTCGTTTTCCTCCTTAAATGCTTTAACAGTAATCATACCCGGACGTCTTCTGTTTTTGATGCCGTGGTAAAGTGCGTTTTCTATCAAAGGCTGAAGAGTGATTTTTGGAAGTATGACATCCTTTAGATTCTCAGGAATATCGATTTCATAATTAAGAATGTCCTGATATCTTACCTGCTGAATTTTCAAATAGCTTCGCATATGCCGTTCTTCTTCATAAAGCGTAAACATTCCTGTGCCGTGGTTTAGTGATGTTCGGAAAAAATCCGATAAAGATTCAACCAGGTTGATAACCTGTTCCTGTTTGTCAGACTCTGCAAGCCAGATAATAGTATCAAGGGTATTATATAAAAAATGCGGATTTATTTGAGATTGTAATAGTTCAAGTTCTGCTTCCCGCAAATTTCTTTCATCTTCTTTAACCGCCTTAAGCAGTATGTCAATCTTTTCAATCATGATGTTTAATGAATTTGCAAGCTGCTTCACCTCGGCGCCGTTAGACACGTTAGCACGTACCGAAAGATCTCCTTTTGCGACTTGATTCGTTACAACATTAAGATGATGAATGGGTTTAACAATACTGTTCGGAATAATAACCGACAAAAACAATGCGGTTATTACAAGAATTAAGAAGACTACAAGACTTATAAGGGTTATCCTGCCAAGACTTTCCGATACATACAGTCTTAGCTGTTCCATGCCTTTTGTTTCATAGTATGTATATTCAAGAACGGTGGACTGGATCAATGCGGTAACACTCTGAACGTCATTTTCCCATATATTAATATTGTCGAGGTAATGGCCGCCAACCTTTTTGTTTTCCTCTATTCGCCTTGTATGCTTTTCAAGGTCACCAAGGAGTTTTAATATAATTTCTGTGCGGTGCCTGTTATTGGGGTCTGTAGTGTTCTGTTTCAACGTATAAGTAATATCACGTGCATCTTCAATATATACATACGGATTTTCTTCTTCGAATGAGGAATGCCCTGCTATTAAAAGGTATATAGTATAATCGTATTCTTTTTTGAAATCAATGCTGAAACGCCCGGCTTGTGCCGCATTGGCAATAATCCTGTCATATTGCTGGTTATATCTGTACATGTTTAAAAACAGCAGAACGCACATAATAAATAAAGGTATTATAATAAGAAGAAGAGAAAGCTGTATCTTTCTATTAAGCTTAAGGTTTTCTGTCGATTTTCTTAATCGGCGGAATATTTTCTTTTTCAAAACAACCCACTCCCAATGCGGCTGTACAATTTGCTTCAATGTTTATATCCGGTGTGATTAACCTTAGCATAATTTAAATTTATATAAATGTATTTCGGAAATCATCTTCAATCAAAAAAGCTTAAATCATCTTGATACCCCGTCTTGAGTTTGGTCTTTTTAATCCGTAAATATGCGAAAGCAAAGTACAAGGAAGTGAAAAAACGTTAAGTCAAGCGGTTTTGACGCCAACGCGTCATTCTTATTTTACTGCAAAATTTGGACCTGTTCAAGTTAATTGAATATTTTAAACTCTTTATCACATTCCACAATTGCATATAGGAAGCTGAGTGTTTGGGTATTTTATTGTACATCAGTACAAGCGGAGTGTCGGAGTATACTATTGTACATTAGTTCAAGCTGAGCGTTTGAGTATACTATTGTACATCAGTTCAGGCGGAGTGATGGAGTATACTATTGTACATCAGTTCAGGCGGAGTGATGGAGTATACTATTATACATCAGTTCAAATAGTGATGTCTGAGCAGTAACAAATAGTAACAGCGTCGGAAAGATAAGTTATTTTGTTTTGCTGTATTGCAAAAAAATGTGATATAATAACCTCACCCGTTACCGAAATCATAGATTTCGAACGGGTGCCCGAGAACATTGTATCATGAATTTATACAGCCGATGCCGGCTGTCCTTGATTTAACCAAGTGAAAAGCATACGATTTTAAAAATTCATGATATAATAACCCAGCAAGTGAAAATCATATGATTTTCTTAAATTCATGATATAATGAGGG
>JAAYBO010000220.1 GCA_012730095.1 Clostridiaceae bacterium | reverse complement strand
GGTTCTGGTTGCTGCTGTGGTTCTGGTTGCTGTTGTGGCTGATATTCTTCTTGTTCCTGCTGCTGTAATGATTCCTGTAACTGCTGCTCATTTGTTTCCTCAGATTGCTGCATGCTGCTGCCGCATGATACACAAAATTTCGAACCGTCAGGTACGCTCGTACCGCAATTTGAACAAAACATATGTACATCCTCCTTTATTACCATCCAGGCTGGAGTGGCATAATACGTTTTAAAAACACGGGAATTCAACGTCTCCTTTTCTCAAGTTCTTTTGAAATATCATCCCATGTTAACCCCTGCTGCACCATCAGAACCATAATATGGTACAACAAATCGGATATCTCATATCGTGTTTCGTCCATATTATTGTTCTTAGCGCCTATAATAACTTCCGACGCTTCCTCGCCTATTTTTTTCAGAATCTTGTCAAGACCTTTGTCGAATAAGTAGTTTGTATATGAACCCTCTTTTGGGTTCTCTTTTCTGTTTTTTATTATATTATATACTTCAAGAAAAATTTTGAATGTATCATTCACCGGCAATATCTCCTTCCAAAGGTAATTCTCTGTAAAAACAGGATTCGGAACCGGTATGGCAGGCAGGTCCCTTCTGCTTTACAATAACAAGAAGAGTATCGGCATCACAATCATACAGGATACGAGCAATTGTCTGGTAATTACCCGAACTTTCACCTTTTACCCAAAGCTTTTTTCTGCTTCTGCTCCAATATGTCGCTTTTCCGGTACTTATGGACAAAGCAAGCGATTCACGGCTCATCCATGCCATCATTAACACTTTTCCGGTCTCATTGTCTTGGACTATTGCAGGGATAAGCCCCTGTTCATTAAATTTCAAATCATCAAAATTCATTCACTCAATAGGCTCCCTAAATTAATTAAACTCCACAGCCGTTTTTATGAAAAACCGGCTCAAGTGTTTTGAATATTTAATATATATATAGTATATAAAATAATTATATGTTTCACAAGTTTTTGTTCAACCAGGCTAAACGTCAAGAAACTGTTCAGTTACTTTTAATGTAAAATATGCATTTTATAATTACTTCTTTAAAACAGACGGTTTTTCTTCATTAAAAAAGAGGCCTTTGCCTCTTTTCATCACTGCCGCTGCCGTTTTAAATTGCTGTTAATCATTACATCGTAAGGATTCCATTCTCGGTATCAATAATTATTAAAACCTGTTCTTCTTTTCCCGTAGCCGCATTTATATAGACGAGAAAATCCTTGTCGTTAAGTTTTCCTTTTATCTCATAACAGAATATTTCAGTGCCGAATTTTGTTGGAATTACCGCCAATCCGACGGATTTTACATCGGAATTCCCGTTTACCCGCGCCCTTGCCTGTTCTTCAGTTAAGGCGGGAGAAACAAGCTGCCTCTTCGTGTGGTTCATAATAAAGCCTTTGGATTCAAATCCTACGATTTCACCCGTATCAAGGGCAACCTTTACCTTAATTAAATCAGGATATATAACAACGCCATCCTGCTGATATGCATAGTTGATTGTAGCAACACTGTCCTCTTTCACATAATATGTGTCTTTCATGCTGTTATAGCCGTGTTCTTTTAAAAATTGCATCCCAACCTGTTTAGCTTCGTTCACATCAAGAGTATCCTGTCCGGTTTCCCTGTTGTAAAGCATCCATATTACATGCCCTCCTTTTTTTGAAATGTCCAAGGTGGCAAATTCATCTTCAGGGCGATCGTTAAACGTAACTTTCATATTATAAGCAGGCAATGTATCGCTTGTGATATCTCCTGTATGTTCAATTGATGCAATCTTATCACTGCCAAAAAACTCCTTTGCTTTTTGCTGCGCCTGTTCAACGCTTATTTCACTGCCGGTAAGGTTTTTCGGTTTCAAGCTTGTCATATGATCGGAAAACGGGCCGTCATATATCAGAGTAGGAAACTCCTGGAATGAGCTGTCAATGTCTGAAAGCATTTGCCCGGCTAAGCTTTGAGACTGTTTTTCAAACATTTCGGTACCCTTATCCGCCAATTCATTCCACTTTAATCTGCCTTCGGAAATAGCGCCCTGAAGGTTATTCAATCCATCTAACAGCGAAACCGAATATCCATGAAGTTTTTCAAGCGTGCCGTACTGTTCCTCATTTATTTTTTTCCCGCTTATATTCTGTCTGTCTAACGAGAGCGAGAAATCTCCTACCTGTGAAAGGAATTTAGAAGTGCTTGCCAATATTTCCTGAGTTATAGGCAGCTGTCCCAAATTCGTCTGTGCCAGATTTGCCTGGTGCCAGGCTTCCTGAAGGGTTTCCGCAGTCATCTCCGGGGTTGATGAAATCAGGCTTTTCATAAGAAGAAGTTCAACATTTCTTACATACCCGACCATCTCATAAAAAGCCCGGTTATACTGATTATCAAGTTCCTGCCTTAAATCGGCCGCTCTTTTGTATTGATAGATCCCCCATATGGCAACAATGGCTATCAGCATAACTATAACACTGTACATATGCCTGTCTGAAAGTCTTTTTTTCCAGTCTATTAATTTATCACGAAACTTACCCAAATAATTACACCTCCATTATCAACTAATAATTCTAACAATTCATTTTCCGAAATTATGTTTGCCTATCGACTTTACAATCTGCCTGCTCCATATCCACTTGCTTGTCGCCGTCGCAGGATTCCAGTAGTAAAGGCATCCACCTGTGGGATCCCACCCGTTCATCGCATCCCGTGCGGCTTTTAAAACAGTCGAACCCGGATCAATGGGAACATTTATCTGACCGTCGCTTACGGCGGTAAAAGCTCCGGGCTGATAAATAACGCCGGCCACGGTATTAGGAAAATCGGGAGATTCAACCCTATTCAAAATAATTGCGCCGACTGCGACCTGCCCTTCATATGGCTCACCTCTTGCTTCTCCGTTGATTGCCCGAGCCATCAATTGCTCGTCGGATGCAGTTGGAGACTGGGCAAATACCAATGTTTCAAAGATGATTGGTGTCGCAATACACAGAACTAAAGAACAAACGGATATCCATATAATTAATTTTTTCTTTTTTCTTTCAGTCATATTTCTGCCTCCTTTTAGAAATGAATGCAAACTGTATAAACTGTAAATTTTAAATCTATATGTTTAGTTTTTCTAACCTCAGCATATTTATACCGACATCCGTTCATAATGAAATATGTACTATTACAATAGCAGTATCAGTTTAATAGGTTACGTAACGAAAGCATTAGGGGTTTTTTATGCATGTTTTATTTTTATATGCCTCAACCGGCAGCGGTCACCTGAAGGCCGCCAAATATGTAGCTGAAACTATAAAAAGGAAAAACTCAAATATACAGGTTCATATGTCTGATGCTTTAAAGTTATGTTATTCCGCTTTTGAATCTTTTATACTTAAAGCATTCCGTTTTCTTATATCCGGCTGTCCGCTTACTTACCGTTTTTTATACAGGCTGACGGAGAAAAATTCCTTTTTTAATTATATAGCCGGCTTGTTTTTCTCAAGCAGTGTTTCCGAATTAAAAAGAATATGCAATTCAACAAAAGCCGACTGTATAGTTTGCACTCATCCGTTTGCACTGATGCTCGCTTCAAAATTAAAAAAAGAACTGAAACTGAACACTCCTGTAATAATGGGTATAATCACAGATTATAAATTACACAGCTTTTGGATTTATCCGCAGATTGACTTGTACTTTGTCCCAAGTGATGAAATGAAAGAAGATTTACTCCGCCTTGGATGGAGTGAGGACAGAATAAAAGTAACAGGGGTACCCTGCCCTCCTGACATCGGGTTCGATGTGAAGGTTCACCGGCAAGGGAAACCGTATTGGCTGGTTTCAGGAGGAGGGTGGGGACTTGGAAACCTCGAGTCAACAACCTTAAGCTTGCTGGAAAAACAAGCGGAATGTATGCTTATCGTTGTTACCGGTGAAAATAACGAATTATACCGTCGACTAAAAATTATTGAGGCCAAAAACCCGGGAAGGCTAATTGTAGCGGGGACAATCCCTAAGCTTTACAAAACAATGAAAAACGCTCTTGCGGTATTAACAAAACCCGGAGGATTGACCGTAACCGAAGCAATGATTCTAAGAAAACCTCTGATTCTTCTAAAGCCCCTCCCCGGCGCCGAGGAAAAAAACCTTGATTATCTTGTGCGACAAGGTGCAGCCATCTCATACAGCACTTTTTTAAAGCAGACGGATATCATAGACCGCTGGCACCAGCTCCATTCGCACCAGCAGGGCCTAACCGCAAAAAGCGACAGCAGCTATCAAATTGCCCGCTGCATAATAGAAACATGCAGCAACATTAACCCCGAATAGCCTGAACAATATAAAAACCAAATAAACAGCGGGTGATTACGGGTCTAGCCATTGCTGCCGCGTTCCTGCGGGTACGCGGCTCTGATTCGGGTGTTTTCGGTTACGCAGGGCGACATGCTCCAACGCCCTTCTTCGAACAGGTAACTATGGAGCGGGTTTATGAGCGACCCGGGATATGGAGACCCCTCAGCAGAAATAAAAAGGACCTAAAGCGTACTGTCGTTATGTGCTTTGTCGCACAAGTAAACGAAACACCCGAAGCAGGACCCGCGGGAATTATACCGAATAAACAGCGGGTGATTAACGGATCGAGGCATTGCTGTCGCGTTCCGGTAAGTGTATGGTTTGCCTCAGACGTTTTTGTGGTTGTTTTTTGCTGCATAACAATGTTATTATTAATGTAGTCGGAAATACGTTTATTTATATTTAAACACAGAAAGAAATTTTTATAGAATTATGAAGGATGGATTCAGTATGAGAAGAAACCTTTTTTTAGCGATACTGACCCCATGTATACTGGCATGTATCTTGATTGTATTAATAATATTGGACAACCGTGATTCTTCACAAGATGATAAAACAGGTGCTTATGCGGAACCAACCGGTATAGTGGATTCAACGCCTTCACCGATTCCGTCCGATTCTCCGACTCCGACACCTGACAGTACACCGGCACCCACCAGCACGCCAACGCCTGTTCCGACACCAACCACAGCACCGCAGGTTACAACTGAACCTACTCCTGCCCCTGAAACCAATGAGGAGGAACATTCAGATGAAATATCCCCTGCACCCGAAAGCTATGAAGCATTTCAAATTCAGGAGGGAAATGACTATAACCTTGTTTGTGACAGCATTTCAGGTTCATTTTTTATAATTAACAAACAGGATAATTCAGTAAGGAATACAAACTTTAAATACAGTTCCAAATATGAGCAGACCGAATATACCCCGAATCCAATTCTTTGCTATAAAAACGGGTACTTTGTTTTTGCGGCGCAAAACCAGATTGTTGTCTCGGACGGCATAACGGAAACCGTGCTTAAAACATTTGAGACCGGCGATGTATTCGTCAACCGGCTGCTTGAAAGCGATAACCGGATTCTTGCCGGTGTGGAATTAAATGATCTTGCTGTTATTGATTTAAAAACATTAAAAGTTGATATTTATACGGGACACTACCGTTCGGAATTTATCACGTTTACAGACGATTACCTTTGCTTCAGCAAAAGAAACAGAATTCCTGCGGGACCGTATTATAACCACATATATTCCGCAAAAGAGGGGAATGCCATGCTGCTCGGTGTAATCGGCGAAATTGACGAGCAGGCATTGGATAACGACACAGTTTATATAACAAGCAATGATAAATTATTCCAGATAAACCTTGCGGCAAACGAGCTTAAAACTTCTGTTAAGGCAGCAAAAGAGTTTTCATTATATTATCCCGTGTACAGCGACTCTATAATATACGGTTTATCAGATATGCGTTTTATAAACTATAATGAAGCGGATGAACCGGTTCAATCGATAATCCTACCTGATTCATTGGAAGCTGACTGTTATTATAATACTTATTACAATATGGCGGTCTATTCGATTTACCCGAAAGACGAAGAAATGAAAAAATCACTGCCCCCGACCGGAATATTGGGCAGCTTCGGACTAATAGACTATTCCGTTTTCCCGCTTGATCAATCCAAATACCCGTTACACTCATCGGTAAAGGAAAAACTGTATTCCGGTATGACGCGTATAGGAGAAGGCGAGATATTCTTCTTAGAGAAGTATGAAGATTACAATTATGAAAGCGTTCCGTTTGAAATGATATATGCATGGATCCCAATTGAAGGAGAAACCCGCGCGTATCAACTATACATTTATGTACCCTATGGGAGTGAAAAAGCCGCTTATGTTGACTTAATCGGACAACTGCTGCAAATTGACTGAAATATAAATATCATCCTCAGCCCCGATATCCGGCTGTGCTTAACATGTTCACTCGTGCAAGCAGTGGGTTAGTATCTCTTCGTTTGTCTTTAGCTTTATCAGTAATTCGATTTCACGCTTTTTGCAGGTAAAGAGAAAAATTTGCCTTGTGTGGCTTTCACCAAGCAGCAGTCTGAGCGCGTTTTCCGTTCTTTCTTCATCATACTGGACAAACGGCTCATCAAAGAATAAGGGCATGGTCTCTCCGTTCTTTTCAACCAGCCGTATTGCTGCCAAACGGAGCGCAAGGTAAACCTGATCCGCCGTTCCGGAAGAGAGTTGTTCCGGAAGCACCCATTCCGGCGACTCCGGTGAAAGAATATTTAAATAAAGACTGTCGTCCGCATTTACCTGCTTATATTTTCCTGACGTAATTGTGTTGAGAATATCGCCTATTTCCCGGTTCAGAGAAGGAACATAATCCCTCTGGATTGACAGGCTCGCCTCGGACAAAACCTGTACGGCGGTTTCTATTGCCTCACCTAAAAATAATATCTTTTGTTTTTCTTCGGTTAGTTCCAGTACCTTTTCATGTATTCTCTGCAGCGACTCATCGTCGGGTATATTTTCGAGCATCGCTGAGAGCCTGCTTATAAGCAAGTCATTTTGCCTTATTTGTTCATTAACTGTTTGTATTCTTTCTTCAATATGGCTTGGATTATATTCTTCAACTTGTGCTTCGGGCTCCCTGCCGTCAAGCTTTGCTTTCCGAATCTCTACAGCTTTGCTAAGCTGCCGCTGTGTTTTAATGTCTTCGCCGCAGACAAGGGAAATCTCCCTGTATAGGCTTTCCTCCTTTCCAAGAAGTAAATCGTTCTCATTATCAAGTTCTTCCCTTAAGCGAACACTTTCAAGATAATCCTTAAGGTTATCCTTCCATATTTGGATCTGCTCAGCCAATACTCCGGGCTCGGTGTTAAGTCCGGCTGTTTCAAGCTTTTTATTAATTCTTTTCAAAACATCGTTTCTTTGGACCTGTATTTTTTCTCCGTCTTCTTCGAGGCGTTCCTTATTTTCACGTAAGTTTTGTAAATGAAGCTTCTTATCCTCATACAACCCTTTTAAACGAATAAAATCCTGCAGTGTTTCTACATTTGCCTCTTTTACCCATTTATTTACAATGCGCCTGTTCTCTTGCCGCTCGGCCTGGATAGCTTCGTATTCACGGTTTTTAGCATTATCTTCCTCTAAGAGCAGCTTCTGTTTTTTTAAAGTGTATAAAAACAACGCACCCATCCCCGCAAAAACAATAATGCCGATGGCTAATAACGGTAAATAGGCGTTTTGATGATAATATCCCGGAAATAAAACAGTTGACAGCAATAAAAGAAATGACAATATAGCCCCAATTGCCGTAACTCTTTTTCGGGTTTCGACTCGGTTTTTCATGCGGTTTATTTTTTCCGCGCCGTCCTGTTCCATTCCGGCTTGTCCGCCTTCATCATTAAGAATTTTATCAAGAACAGCATCAATTTCGGCACCATATTCGTTGAAGATATCATACTCGGACAAAACATCCTCGTCATCTTTGATTTTTTCTTCTATTTCGTCTCTTTGATGAATCAGACGCCGGTAATCTTCGTCAATATAGCTGAAACGTGCACTGTCTTCAACCATTGAGTCGATATCCGCCTGTGAAAAATTTTTATAGCTTTGAAAGGGTTGTATCTTTCTTTCAATACGTGTTATCTCATTTTTTATTTCTCTCTTACGTAAATCTATTTTATTAAGCTTATCAATATATTCTTCAAGCGTTTTTATTGTATCCTGAAGATTTTTAATCTCAGCGATATCCAAAAGCCTTTTCCTTTCAACAAGAAGGGCTTCAAGTTCTTTGTTAAGAGCTATTTCTTCTCTTTTAGCTCTGTCAAGATCGATAAAAATATTAATACTGTCTTCGTGAAGTTTAGCAGCGGCCTGTTCTTCACGAATTGCTTCATCAAGACGTGACGATATAATATTCAATGGTCGCGTTGTACTCCGTTCGCTGCCGACATAAGAAAGCTGAGCTTCTTTTAAGGCCTTTACCGCCTTCCGGTATGATACCTCCTCATCCCCGCTTTGCCGGATATTCGTCATCCTTTCGGAAAGAACTTTCTTTCCTTCTCTGTCAATAACGCTTTGAAGCTGCCCGATAAATACCGTTCGATTAAAGCAGTTTTTTGACAAACCAAGGTGCTGTTCGGCAAACCTGACGCCTTCATCTTTATCGGCGGGGAATTCACCGGTTATGTTATTTGCATGCTCGTCATATACTGCTAAAGTGTTCTTTTCAAAATTTCTGTTAACAGAATACCGGTGTCCGTCATCCAATTCGTATTCGATAGTACCTCCGTACATACGGGCTGCCCAAGGCTTGTATTGCTTTGCGGGAGGCAAAAAACCTTCTTTCGATCTGCGGCCGCCCTTAAGTCCAAAAAGCATTGCCTTTATAAAAGCTAACAGTGTTGATTTCCCTGATTCGTTGCAGCCGTATATAACATTCAAACCGGGGCCAAATACAAAAGACCTGTTCTCAAGCCGTCCAAAACCGTTTATTTCCATTTTGTTTATTTTCATCAGATTCACCACACTTATATAGACAAAACTTAAGATATATCCACTTTTCCGGTAAGCAGCGCTTCCAATCCAATATAAAGCGCTTTTTCAAGCATTTGTTTTTCATCCCCGCATGCATTTTCAATCTTTTCTTTCATCATATTTATAAAAACGCCGGTAATGTTTTTTTCTTTAGCTAATTCTTCAAGAACATAATCCGGATACGTGCAGTCGTTAATTGATAATGAAAAACACCTGTCTGAAAGAGCCTGTTTCAAAGCGGTCAAATCCAAATTTATATCCGCGCTTATTCTGCCGGATAAATTAATCTTTACAATATCTCTTTCTGTACTGCTGCGCTCAAGCAGCAAAGCCGCTCTTTTTAAAAGATCTTCTTCGGATTGTATCCCTCCTGCGTCCAGATTATACTCTAAGTATTTTCTTTGCTGAACAGGGATAAAACAATACTGATTTTCAACTTCACCGTTTTTCTTGCTGATATTAACAAGGTAAACTCCATGCTCTCCCTTTTCGTCAAATCCAAGCGGTTCGGGACTGCCCGGATAAATCATTCCTTTTTCGATTAGGGATTCGTTTCTCCCATGGAAATGTCCCAGCGCATAGTAATCAAACCCAAGCTTATGTAATTCTTCCGAACTTGAAGGATTATACGGGTTCTCGGTAAAATCCATATCTAACGTCCCGTGAAACAGGCATATGTTTATTTTTTCCGCGGATATTGATGGAGGTTTAATATCCGGAAGTTGTTCCTGCCGGAAAGTATCGAAGCCTATTCCATAAAAATAAACATTCCCGGCGTTATAAATATACTCGGGAGATGCAGTTGTAAGAATCCGTACGTTTTCCTTCCATGGGTAAATCCTGTACCACGCATTTTTTACATATGGATCATGGTTTCCGGGAACAATCACAACAGGCTTGTCCCCTAATTTTGAAAACTGCTCATTAAGCCAGTTTACAGTAGACTTGGCAGTATAATCATGCTCATAAAGGTCACCGGAAATCAGAAGAAAATCCGCATCCTTTTCTATTACGGTATTTATAATAATTTCGAAAGTCTTTTTCAAATCCTTGCGGCGTTCCGATGAAAAAGACTCGCAGCCGGACCCTTTAAAAGATGCGTCCAGATGTATATCAGCGCAGTGTATAAACGAAACCCTTTGTTCCATATTTAATCAGTCCTGTTCTTTCTCAGACTTGTTCCCGTCCGTTAGCAATACCGCAAATGCTGCAGCATAATCTCTGATGTGAGTAAGGCTGATATCAATTGATGTACCGCCAATGTCAATATATTTTTCCCTGGCCATTTCATGAAGAACAACTTTTGGTTTTCCTTCCCTGGATATTACAAGTTCTATACACTTCAGTGAAACACCTTGGGCAATACCGGTCCCAAGTGCTTTCGAAACAGCCTCCTTCGCTGCAAAACGGGCGGCATAGCTTTCATACCTGCGTTCTTTTTTGCTCTCACAGTAGTTGATTTCACTCTGCGTAAAAACCCTTCGTAAAAAAGACTCGCCAAATTTGTCTATAGAGTCCTTTATTCGCTGTATTTCAACCATATCAACACCACAGCAAATGCCCATTTTACTAACCCTTTGCAATCTTAACAGCTTAAAACAAAGTCTTCAGCCTCGTTATACTTAAAAGCACAAGCAATTTTATGCCTGTGCTTGATATGGCGTCCCGAGTAGGAATCGAACCCACATTAGTAGAACCGGAATCTACTGTCTTATCCGTTGGACCATCGGGACAAAT
>JAAYBO010000219.1 GCA_012730095.1 Clostridiaceae bacterium | reverse complement strand
GTACGCTTCGTCAATAAACAGAATTCCGTCCATAGCTTTGTCTATAGCTTTGTTTGTTTTCTCTTCGGTCTGCCCTACATATCCTGCCACAAGGCCGCTACGATCAACCTCGACAACATGTCCTTTTTTCAAAACACCAAGTGTTTGGTATATACGGCCAAGAATTCGTGCTATTGTCGTTTTTCCCGTACCGGGAGAACCGCAGAATATGGCATGGTATGTCAGCTGCTTCACAGGCAAGCCTAATTCTTCTCTTTTCTGGTTCGTTTTAATCATATTTATTAGACTTCTTATATGATCCTTTATATTTTTCAGTCCAACATACTGTTCCAACTCATTCATAACTGAATCAAGCTTATCCGATGTAACTATTATATCTTTTACCGGCACGGCTCTTTCGATATCTTCAATCGTGAATGTTTTAAGCATATCAACCGTTACTTCGTCTTCCTCGGCAAGCCGATCGGCCTGGCATTTAACCAGCCGTTCAAATATATTTCTTACAACCCTTCCGTTGCCGAAATTGTTGTCTCTGGTATCGTACAAATAGCAGAAATATTTCTCCATAACTTTCAGGCATTCATCGGACATTGTATATTCATTTTTATCCATCTGACGCTGGAATATTTGCAAAAGCTCGGTGCCTGTATAGTCGCGGAAATAAAATTTGCGTGAAACTCTCGATGCCAGACCCGGATTTGATTCAAGAAACATCTTCATGCTGTCTTCATACCCAGCAAGAAAAACGGCAAGCCTCTCCCTGTCTTTTTCCATCCTGTCAACAAGTATATTAATGGCTTCCTTTCCAAAATCTTTGTCATCACCGGTGGAAAGAGCATATGCCTCATCTATGAAAAGAATCCCGTCAAGTGCTTTGTCTATTATTTTGTTCGTTTTTGCAGCCGTTGCTCCAACATACTGCCCGACAAGGTCGGCTCGGGTTACTTCAACCAGATGCCCCTTCTTCAAAACTCCCAGGGCTTTAAAATATTCACCCATAAGCCTGGCAACAGTTGTTTTACCGGTGCCGGGATTTCCGATAAATGCCGTATGAAGCACAATTCTGCTGCCTTTAAGGCCATGTTCCCGCCTAAGTTTTTGTATCTTTACAAAATCCATAAGCGCTTCGATATCTTCTTTAATATTATTAAGGCCGATTAGTTTTTCTATTTCAGCCCTAATCTCGTCCGGCATAAAAGGCTTTGACTCGTTTTCCTGATGGCTGGATATACCCTGTTTGCTGTAAAATTCGTCTATTATTGTTTTAAGTTCGGATTCCAATTGCTCGCTGCCGCTATCCGGGTTTGTTTTTTGGCCGCTTGAGTCCGTATTTTGACTGCTAATGGTTTTATTCTTTCTTCTATGATATAAATCGTAATATACACCGCTTAAAAATTTATTATTCCGATCCATCCGGAAACCACCTCAATATAACAGTTCTTTTCTTCTTTTTAGCATGTTTCCTGTCTTCAGCGGTCTTTATAATTATCTTAACAGACGGAAAACAGGACAGTTTAAAGCAACAAAAGAAATTTTACAATGTTATTCTATCATTACTGTCCTGCAAAACACAATTAATTTATTCCACATCTCCGGTAAATGATAATTTCCAGATCAACAGCTTTTTATTTAATTTTTTTGTAGTTTATACAAACAAAGGGTCACAGTTTTATTGAAAATAATAACGATGCGTTAAAATTTCCAAGCAATTTTTGTACAGTTAAAAATATTTTATAAGTACAGTAAGACGGAACAACTAACAGCGTTAAAACGAGTTTTAATGATCGGAATATGGGAAGAATAATCCCTGTACAATTTTAACTGCCCTTTATTTATATTACGCTTATTTTATAGGAGTGCAATAAATGAAGAAAGGACTTTTTCTATACAACCCGAAATCCGGAGATCAAAGCGTTAAGAATAAGATTGATTATATCATTAAGAAGTTCCAGCAGTCCGGTGTTTTTCTTGTCCCATTTCGGATGTTTGACACATCAAATACCGATGAAAATCTCCATGAACTGCTTAAATCAGAAAAGTTTTCTTTTATTGTTCTATCCGGCGGCGACGGCAGTCTTAATTATTTAGTGAATTTTCTTATGAAAAACGGTATTAATCTTCCTTTAGGCGTATTTCCCTGCGGGACGTGCAATGATTTTGCTCGAGGTATTGGAATGACTGACAATATGGACGAGTGGGTAAATGTTATCCTTGCCGGAAAGACCAGGATTGTTGATATCGGATGCGTTAACAGCGACCGTTATTTTGTCGGAAACATAGGCGGCGGAGTATTCGCCGGCGCATCGTTTAATACGAACAATGAAATAAAAAAGGCGCTTGGCCCCGCGGCGTATTATTTAAAGGCACTTGGCGAGCTGCCGCAGTTAGAATCATTTAATATCTTAGTGAAAACCGAGAATTACAGTATTGAAGAAAACGTAATACTGTTCATTTTATTGAATGGGAGAAATGCTGCAGGCTTTTCAAATTTTTTAATAGAAGCCGACATATCCGATGGATTGTTTGATATCCTACTGTTTAAAAACGCAAAACCGGTGGAACTTGCAAACATTTTTCTAAAGATGATTTCCAGCGGTTTATCCGGTGACAGGAATATCATTTACCTTCGCGCCGGAGAATGTCGGCTTGAGTCCGATAAAAAAATGCAAATATGTGTTGACGGCGAGCAAGGGCCTTTTCTACCCTTACATGTCCGCTGCATACAGCCGGGAATAAGGTTTTTTGTTAATTGCTGATTTTAATCTTTACCGTATATATACCTGGCAAAATCCGAATCCGGGCTGATAATAATTGTTGTATCTTCGCCTATAACATCTTCGTAAGTCTGTAGTGTTTTCCAAAACTGATAAAACTCAGGATCCCTGTTATATGCCTCGGCGTATATCTTAAGAGCCTCAGCGTCGCCTTCTCCCCGCAGCTTTTGAGCCTGTTCATAAGCCTGTGCTTCAATAATCGTAGCTTCCTTTTCGGCTTC
Source organism: Clostridiaceae bacterium (assembly GCA_012730095.1). GTDB lineage: Bacteria > Bacillota > Clostridia > DSM-8532 > DSM-8532 > DTU069. The sequence goes on along the minus strand of JAAYBO010000219.1, from coordinate 4,243 downwards.
CGAACGTATTCTCTGTGCTTCCTTAAGACCCTCGGACCGGTACTCGGTGGCAACCGCCTGACGCTCTGATCTCATTTGTTCGAATATGTTCTGATATGTTGCTTCCGGGTATTCCGTTCTTTTTATTCTTACATCGACTATTTTTATCCCCTGAGCTTCCAATTGGCCGTTAACAAAATCCCTGACCCTAAAAAGCATTTCCGATACATAATCCTTGTCGGCAACAAGCTTGCTTGCATCAATTCTTCCGATCTCTTCGCGAAGTCTTGAGTATATGTATTCGTCAATTCTCTGATGGGCTAATGATATGCTGCCCAGGTTCTGCATAAACAGGATTGGGTTTACTATCTCCCACTCGGCATAGTTGTCAAGTACAATTGTTTTTTTATCAAGCGTAAATACTTCTTCCGGATCGGTATCATATGTAAGCAGCTTGTTAGTATATGAGCTGGTTTTTTGTATTAACGGCAGTTTAAAGCATAAGCCCTTTTTCTCGTCAATCCTTATGTTTTTGTATCTTTCATCCTGTTTTAACATGTCATAAGACGGATCCGATTTATCATCCACAACAGCCCTTACAATTCTATCAAACTGAGTAACTATTACCTGTTCCCGCTCATCAACGGTAAATGTGAACGAATTGAACAGAATTAAAAACAGTATTATCCCCGCTATGATATATAGTATGTTCTTCATAATCTTTTTTGTTTTTTCTTTATCAAGATCTATTATTTTTGAATTATTTATTCCTTCAAATTTCTGTTCCATTGCCGACCCTCCCTTATACTTTTCAAAACATCTTAAAAACTTGTTAAAATTTTATATGTTACTGCAAACCGTCAATCGGAAGAAATTTTAATGTATTGCTGTCGCTGTCCATTATATATATTTTCGCTCCGGGAAGTATTTTCTGCATTGTTTCAAGATACATTCTTGTACGAGTTACTTCCTCACCAAGCATATAATTATTGAGTACCTGCTTAAAATTCTCAACATCTCCGCGTGCTTCAGAAATACGCTTTTCTTTATACGCGTTTGCCTGATTCAGCATTTCCGCGGCTTTCCCTTCCGCGGCAGGGACAATCTCATTTCTGGATTTTCTCGCTTCATTAATAAACCGGCTCCTGTCTTCCCTTGCTTTTATTACATCATTAAAAGCCTCTTCAACTTCAGCGGGCGCATACACCGCCTGAAGCGCGACCTGATGAATCCGCATTCCCAGCCCATACAAATCGCAGATTTCCTGCAAATCCTGAAGTATTTCATTTTGCACCATATCCTTTTGATCGGTTAAGACCTGATCCATCGTATGGTTTGCGACAATCCTTCTTATTGACGCTTCAGCGGCATTTTTAAGCGTGCCTTCAGGGTTGTCGACATTGAAAAGATAATCCTTAACATTTGTAATTTTATATTGAATTACCGTTTCGGTATTTACGAGGCTTTCATCTCCGGTTATCATTAACGCCTCGCGTGGATTAACGGCGAATTCGGATTTCTGTGCCGAGCCGCCCGCTCTTGTCGTTGCGTATCCGAATTCCATACTGCGAAGCACATCGCATTTTACAATCTCAACCCTTTCAATCGGTGCCGGTATATGCCATTTCAAACCGGCTTCGGTTTTGATGTCGATAAATTTACCAAAACGTGTAATTACCGCCTGTTCGCCGCCATCCGCTTTTATTGTGTATAAACCGGTGGCAAGCCAAATTCCGGCCGCAATTAAAAGAAGCAGAACAAATATTGATTTTGTTAATTTTTTCATCTCCTTAACCTCCCTGATAACAGTATAACACCTCTTAGATGTTTATCGAAAAAAAGACCGTACCATATGTGTGTTTGTTGAAAACTAAGACTGACCATATATGCTTTTATTTTGGATATTCAAAATGCATCGTTTTTTATGGCTTCATATAAATATACGCATAGGAGTTTAATTTGTCTTAAAACTATCTATCAATTCCAGCGCCCTTTTGCTGATAGATTTGTATCTTTCTCTCTTGTTCCTTATCCTGTTTATAGGCTGTTCAATAATCCCATAATTTATATTTATGGGTTGAAAATCTCCGATAGAAGATGTACTGATATAATTTGCCAGTGCTCCTATCGCAGTCGATTTCGGGAAAACGACCGGTTTTTTTCCGTATGCATCGGCGTACGCGTTAATGCCAGCTACAAGACCGGAGGCGGTTGATTCAACATAACCTTCAACACCTGTAATTTGCCCGGCAAAGTATATATTCTCATATTTCCTCATCCTGTATGTCGGCATTAAAAGGACCGGAGAATTAATGAAAGTGTTGCGGTGCATAACCCCAAAACGGACAAACTCCGCATTTTCAAGACCCGGTATCATTGAAAATACCTTTTTCTGTTCGCTCCATTTCAAACGGGTTTGAAAACCAACGATATTAAAAAGCGTTCCTTCAAAATTATCCTGTCTTAACTGAACAACGGCGTACGGCTTTGTTCCGGTGTGCGGGTTTATAATCCCGACAGGCTTCATAGGTCCGTAACGAAGCGTGTCTATCCCTCTTGCCGCCATTATTTCAACTGGCATGCATCCTTCAAATATCAGCCTTTTATCAAAATCCTTAACTTCGGCGGTTTCAGCGCTTATTAGGGCATTATAGAATTTCGTATATTCTTCTTTGTTCATCGGACAGTTTATATAATCATCACTGCCCTTGTTGTATCTTGAAGCAGCAAATGCCTTTTCCATATTAATGCTGTCTTTTTTAACAATAGGTGCGGCGGCGTCAAAAAAGTAAAGCGATTCATCGCCAACCAGTTTTGATATTTCAACTGAAAGCACGTCCGAAGTTAATGGGCCTGTGGCTATGATTGTTATGCCTCCCTGTGGTATGGTTTGCACTTCTCCGTATATAATTTCAATATTCTTATGTTTATTTATCATATCGGTTACAAGAGATGAAAAAGCTTCCCTGTCAACCGCAAGAGCACCTCCTGCGGGCACTGAAGTTTTGTCGGCGCAGTGAATAATCAAAGAATCCATCCGGCGCAGTTCTTCCTTTAATAAGCCAACAGCGTTTTCGAGGCTGTTTGAACGGAATGAATTAGAGCATACCAATTCGGCAAAGGTATCTATATGATGAGCCTGAGACTTTTTCTGCGGTTTCATCTCATGCAGCCTTACTTTCCCGCCTCGCTGCGCAATTTGCCATGCCGCCTCGCATCCCGCAAGGCCTGCTCCAATAACATTAAACTTTGTCAAATTCAATAAATCCTCCAATTAAAATTCTTTTCATCTACGTCTTCACACATCGAAAAGAACTTACTATATTTCTAAGCGACCGTGCTGCGTTTTTTATATCGCTTTGCGCAAGAATTCCGGATGCAACGGCAATGCCCCGTATGCCTGTTCCTTTTAATAGCGCTGCGTTTTCGCTGTTGATTCCTCCGATTGCTATAACGGGAATATTCAGATTCCCTGCAATTTCCTTTAAACGTTCAATGCTCAAATTCCTTATGTCTGTTTTTGTCTCGGTGCTGAATAACGCTCCTGCACCGATGTAATCCGCGCCATCCTCCTGTGCGGCTATTGCTTCCTCAAGCGTTGCCGCTGACACTCCTATAATTTTATCTTTGCCGAGAATACTGCGCGCAGGTTTACACGGAAGGTCCCGCTGGCCAAGGTGAACACCCGCCGCATCCACGGAAAGCGCTATATCAAGCCTGTCATTTATTATAAGCGGAATTTTATGCCTGTCGGTAACCTCCTTTATCTTTACCGCTGTTTTGTAGAATTGAAGCGAAGAAGAATTTTTTTCTCTGAGCTGAACAACCGTAACACCTCCTACTACGGCCTGTTCAACCGCTTCTTCAAGGGTTATTCCGTGAAGCATCGCGCTGTCGGTAACCAAATAAAGTGAATAATCGGTTTTATAATGAAACATCAATTTTTCCTCTTTCCAAAAAGTCTTTTTTCTGAAGATTGAACACCGAATCGATAAGAAAGGTTCTGAAACTACCGCTTCCAAATTCAGTACCCATTAAATTTTCAATCGCCTTTTCACCGGCTATGCATAACGCAAGTATTCCGGCTGAAGCCGCTGTAAGATAATTTCCGCAGACAGCGCAAAATGTCCCGATTAATGACGTACACATGCATCCTGTGCCTGTTATCGAAGAAAACATTTTATCGCCGTTCCTTATAAAAACCGTTTTACGGCCGTCCGACACAATGTCTGTCGTTCCGGTTATCGCAATAACACAGCCAAAT
>JAAYBO010000218.1 GCA_012730095.1 Clostridiaceae bacterium | reverse complement strand
GAAATGTCTTTTGTAAGATGAATATCGAAATTTACGACATCGGCGACCTGCTGCTCGGCAATTTTTTCGTTATTGAACTCTCCTGTTTGCAAAAGGTTATTTCGAAGTGATTTAACAAGGTTGTCTGTTGTTTTCGCGTGATGAGTAAATATTGTAAACATACTTGCCACCTGCGACATCTGAATCATCCATGAGCTGACCGGGGCGGTGGCGACTTCGCCGAGGATATTAACGGTACCGTCGGTTTTTTTCTGAAGATCAAGCCCTTCCTGACCGGATATTGTTGTTGTTTCCCTAAACGTTAATATATTTCTTTCCGGATATATTTTTCTGAGATGGAGCTCAAAAGCCATTTCCTGAACTCTAAGCGTAAAAGCAGGATTTATATATTTAATGATAGCCATTAGAAGCGTTGTTTTTCCGGTTCCCTGAGAGCCTGTTATCGCTGTAATCCTGCATCCTTTTATAAGCCATTTTATAAGCTTTATCGGTATTTCGTTATTTCTGTCGGTTATTAATTCCTCCGGCTCCGCCTTTTCGATGCTGTCGAATTTCCTTACAAAAAACGCCCAGGATTCCGCAAAAGGAGGCCTTACAACAACTACTCTGCTTCCATCTTTCATTTCGTTAACTTTGTATCCGTTGCTTTCACTGAGCTGCCCAGGGTAATTATAGCGATATATGTTTTTGCATACCCTGATGAGTTCCGATTCCGAACCAAAGCTTAAAAATGAAAGATGTATCGTTTTCCCTTTAAAGAAAACCCAAACAGAGTCATAGCTTGACGGAAGAGCGGACGCTATTGAAATACTGACCGATAAGTCTATTTCTTCGTGAAACGTCGGAGGTATGCCCGAAACGCCTCCTGATACGCCGTCTATGCGCATATCCCTGATTTCATCAATCACGCCGTGACCTTTGTATAATTGGTATATTCTCTGGGCAACTATGTTTAACTTATCTTCAAACACGTTTTTGAATAAATAGTGCTTTCCAGCGAAAAGTCTTTCTATATCATCGGCGGTAATAACATACATTACCCCATCCCCGGAAGGCTTTGGGGTATCAAGATTGTTTTCCGTTATCAGTTTCTCAAATGCCCTATAGCCGAACTTCTTCTTATAGTGATACAAAAGTATTTCAAACTTATCCTGTATCTTAAGGTCTTTTGGCGTATTAAAACATATTATGCTGTTTATATTGCTCTCATCGACCTTATACGATTTCACAAGAATATCTTTAATAAAATCCTTAATATAGTTTTTTGCGTTTACATCACCGTAGGTGCATGTTTTTAAAGCTTTTCGAAGACGGTTCTTGTTGTGTATTCTTTTGTTGAACTCTTCTCTTGTTATGTTCATTTCATAAAGGTTTGTGTTCAGGATCTCATTAAAGGAATCTCTGATAAATTTAACAATTGTTTCAATAACGAACCTGTCATCTTCTTCCTGGACACTGCTGATTTGGGATGTACGGCTGTTCCTGAAATAATATATCAGGAAAGATAAAAAAGCGGCCGCAATTATTATAATTAAAACCTCGTTCATTATTTATTTCCTCTTTCATGCTCTTTTTTCCGCAATACCTATACGGTTAATTATCGCTTCAGCCGTTTCTTTTACACCGCTTATGAACGGATAATGTACATCGAATTTATCAGCTTCGGCGTTTCTAATAAAGAAATCAACAGCTCTGCTTTCCGAACATGCGTCGGCAAAACCAATATCATACGGTATTGTATAGATATCCGAAATTCCAAACCTTTTCTTAATGGCTTTCAGGTTGAACTTAGAATCGCTGTCGTATTTACCAAGGATAAAAAATAAGTTTTCGTTTATACCCAAACAATTTGATAAATAGTCTTCGATAACTTGAATGTTTTGGTTAAGGTTTATAACAACAATATCCGACTTCTCAAGTATTTTCATAGAAATT
>JAAYBO010000026.1 GCA_012730095.1 Clostridiaceae bacterium | reverse complement strand
CAGTTCTAAAGAAGTTATGTGAAAAGGGCATTTTTCAAAATGAAAATGCCGTAGTTTCATCTCTAATCACAAGGGATGAATATTACGCCAGGCAAAGTATACGTTTTGTTGAGGATACCTTTGGAGGGTCTTTGCCGAAGTTTCTGACAGCTTTTATAAGCGGTAGGAGATTAAGCAAACATCAGGCTGAAGAGTTGAAAAGATTGATTGATGAACACAAGGAGGTACAGCAATGAATGAACTGTTTCTTACCGTTTTAAATATGAGCCTCACGGCGAGCTATGTCATCCTTATCGTGATATTTGTCAGGCTATTACTCAAAAAAGCTCCAAAAGCCGTCTCATATGCTTTATGGGGTGTGGCTGCGTTTCGCCTTACAATTCCTTTTTCCTTTGAAAGCATACTTAGCCTTATGCCTCGGGATACGAATACTGTTCCAATCCCTTATGATATTGTCTATCAGCAAAGTCCGCAGATTAACAGCGGAATAAAAGCGGTAGATTCATTTGTAAGCCGATCGCTTCCCGCGCCGGCTGTGGGAGCAAGTGCAAATCCGCTGCAGATTTATCTGGAAATAGGGGCATACATCTGGGTTTTAGGCATAATAGCATTGCTTGTGTATAGTTTTATATCTGTTTTGCGGTTAAGAAGACAACTGGAAGGTGCGCGGCTGATAGAAAAAAACATCTTTGAAGCTAAGAATATAAGAACGCCGTTTGTGCTTGGAATAATAAACCCAAGGATATATTTGCCGGTTGGATTGAGTAAAGAGGAACAAAATTATATACTCATCCATGAACAGACCCATATCCGCCGGAAAGATCATATCATAAAAACTATAGCTTTCTTAATAGTGTCCATTCATTGGTTTAATCCTCTTGTGTGGATTGTGTTTAATTTAATGAATACTGATATGGAGTTATCCTGCGATGAAAGAGTATTGAAAGTAATGAATAAAGATATTAGAAAGCCCTATGCTAATTCACTGCTATCGCTTGCCGCCGGAAAGCATATTTTAAATGGAAGCCCGCTTGCCTTTGGCGAGGGGGATATAAGGGGAAGGATTAAAAATGTGTTAAATTATAAGAAATTTTCCTTTTGGGTAATTGCCGTATCAGTGGCAGTTGTGATAATAGTGGGAATTGCACTGGCTGCAAATCCTAAGCAAAAAGACACAATTAAGCCGGAAGATGAATTAACCGAAAACTCTACGGATGCAACGGAAACGGTGAATAATACAGATTATAACAAAGTGAAAATTGAGCTTGTCTCGGACATGATGGGCTTTAAGTCGGCAAACGAGTTTGAAACATCCGATTCAAAGATTGTTACATTCATTGATTCAACTCTGAGAACAAGCCTGACACCTGCAAAAGAGGATGATTTGGAAAACAACCATACTGATAAGTATAAAATAGAATTAGCCAATGACACAGGCGAATATAGCTGCGAGCTTTACTATGATACGCTTTATAATAAAGCCTGTATAGCTAAAGATGGCGGACTTTACGAGGTAAGTACGGATTTTGCACGCTATATCGATTCCTTGCTGGAGAATACAAGCATTACGGTTTATATAGATAAGGCCGATTCGGTGGCGCTTTTTCAAAAATATGGATGGACGCTTGACTATCAGATTAACGGAATGAATAATGAGCTTGGCAACATTAAAGCATTGTCCGGCTTTAATCCGAACGAATATTATTTTGCTTATAACAATGAGCTTTCAAAGGATATCGGCCTGGACATGAGCAGATACTCCAATACCGGCGTTGATGTTGAAATTTACAGGATTCATGAGAGTATGCCGCAGGAGTTTTATCCTATACAGGATTGCAGAGGTATTGTAGTGAGAAAAAACGGTGAAATAATTGGCGCATTCATAAGCGCCGGACGGCACAGCACTTTTAACGCATGCAGCCTTAGAGGAAAAAGCTTTGAAGAAGTTACCGGACAAACGCTTTACGAATGGTTTGCGGGCATGATTCAGGCCGATGAACTTGAAGTAAGCCTGTCAAAATTAGAGCCGGAACAGGTTATTGAAAAATATTTCACAGCGCTGAATAATAAGGACGCTAAGACAGCGGAATACTGTATCTCGAAAAAAACCCTGTTGGGCAGTTTAACATCAAACATGCAAAACAGTGAATTATTTAATGATAGTGTTGTATTACCGTTAACAGAGGCCGATTTTGGTGCAAGATCAAATTTAGATAATTTGAAATCCGCTAAACTATTGAAAACCGAACTTTTTGATGAGCCCGATAAATACACAAAAATTTACAGCGCAACAGTGGATCTTCAATACAAGAAGGCTATAATCATTAGCAGTGGGCAGCAGTATTGGGAATGTCACATGGTTTATGAATCTCCGCAGACCGGATGGAAAATAGAAGTCTTTGGACATTAAAACGAGCAAAAGGATGCATTTTATGGAGTTTAATGAAAAGCTGCAAAAACTGAGAATCAGCCAAAATATGACACAGGAAGAACTGGCGGAAAAATTATATGTCTCCCGTACCGCAATTTCAAAGTGGGAGTCGGGCAGAGGATACCCAAGTATTGATTCACTGAAATCGATAGCGAAATTTTTCAATATGACTATTGATGAATTGATATGCAGTGAGGAAATGGTATCCCTTGCGGAAGTAGATATAAAAGAAGCAAATAAAAAGTATT
>JAAYBO010000217.1 GCA_012730095.1 Clostridiaceae bacterium | reverse complement strand
ATATCCCTTGGTTCATCAATAAAAAATCTTTTTTCAGGCTTTTTATTGAAGCACCCCTCGATAGCTCTTTGTATATCGGCAATATTCCCCGTACCCAAAACAACATCAACTTCAGGTATTTCGGAAACAATTCCTTCACGGTACCGTTGGGCTAAGCAGCCTGTAACAGCTAATACCTTCAACTTCCCGTATTTTTTCAGTGCCGCGGCCCCAAGTATCGTATCAACTGCTTCCTCTTTCGCATCGTCAATAAAAGCGCATGTGTTTACAATAATAATATCAGCATTTTTTATATCTGTTGTGATTTCAAACATACCCCGATTTAACATGCCCAACATTATTTCACTGTCGATCAGGTTTTTGGGGCACCCAAGGGAGATGCAAGCTAATTTTGCAGGCATTTTTATCCTCCATCAACTCATCATTCAGTATCTTATCACAAATTCTTGCCGCTGAACAGATTAAACATTCAGACAGAAAACGAAACACCCTAAGCCAGAGCTGCATACCAATCGGAACGCGAAAGCAATGCCTCGACCAGTGAAACCAAAGCTGCATACTGACCGGAACGCGGCAGCAATGCTTTAACCAGTGAAACCAAGGCCTGGTACTAACCGGAACGCGAAAGCAATGCCAAGAGCCGCGAAGCCAGAGCTGCGGAAATGATACCGAATTAACAGTGGGTAAAGTTCTTAAATAGAATTCGTGGAATTAAGAATGGCTGTCAAAAGCCAAATAATTCGGTTTTTGTCAGCCATTTATCAACCCCTATTGATTACAAACAAGTTCGCTCACGGGTGAATTTAAAAATTCAGCCTGGAAGCTCTGAGGATGCCTTCCGTATTCAACAGCTGCTTAATTATATCGTCGGAAACCTCCATATCAACACTAACAAATGAAACCGCCTTTTCTCCCCTCCGGTTACGGCTCCACTGCATCGCTGCAATATTTATATTGTTTGAACCAAGCAGTGTTCCAACCTTGCCTATTATTCCCGGAACGTCCATGTTCTGAAGAGCGATAACATGCGGTGTGGGCTCAAAGTCAAGCTTATACCCAAAGAAATCGACTATGTGAATCATATCCTTTGCAAATACTGTTCCTGATACCGACAGCTCTTTTTTTCGGGTAACGAATTTAACCGTAACTAAATTTGTGTATTTATCAAGGGTTGAGCTTTTGCTTTCCGTAAGCTGTACACCAAGTTCTTTTAGCTTAAGCTCCGCATTAATATAGTTTACTTCAGTATCGCCGACGCTCTTTAAGAAACCTTTCAGTGCGGAAAGTGTTATTGATTTAGTTTCCATTTGTGCAACATCTCCGCTGTATATAACCTCAATCTTTATAACCCTGTCCCGCTCGGCCTGGTAGTAAATACTTCCAAGTTTCTCAGCCAGCTCGATGTATGGCTTGAGTTCATTAATATCTCCGGTTATAGGAGGCATATTAACTGCCGCAACAAGTTCTCCGTTCAGAACTTTGTCTATAAGCTCCGCAACACCTATACTTACGTTATAACTCGCTTCTTTCGTTGACGCACCTAAATGCGGTGTAAATACGAAATTATCCAGTTCAAGAAGCGGAGTCCAGTAATCCTGCTCTTCAGGCTTTTTTGTAAAATTAGGTTCTTTTTCCTGAACATCCAGTGCCGCGGCTGCGACATGCCCTTCTGCGAGGGCGTTATATAGCGCTTTTTCATCAATCATACCGCCGCGTGCTACATTTACTATGCGCACACCCTTTTTACACATCTTGAGCTCTTTTTCTCCAATCAGCCCCATATTTTGCGGGCTTTTCGGGATGTGAAGGGTAATTAAATCAGAAACTTTAAGGAGGTCTTCAAGGGTTTCACATCGTGATATGCCTAATTTAACAAACCTGTCGTCGGACGCATACGGATCATATCCTATAACCTTCATGCCTACTCCCTTAAGCTTTTTTGCCACAATGGAACCAATTTTCCCAACACCTATTATTCCCGCAACCTTACCGTCAAGTTCTTCGCCGACAAATTTATTCCTTCTGAAATCTTTATTTTTTGCAGCATAATGGGCCTGAGGAATATTTCTGAATATTGAAAATGCCAATGCAACTCCCATTTCAGCGGCAGCCATTATATTTCCTTCAGGTGTATTTACAACAGCTATCCCACGCCTGGTACACTCTTCCACATCAATATTATCTACACCGTTTCCCGCTCTTCCAACCACTTTAAGGTTTTTTCCGCATTCGATGACGTCTTTTCTTACTTTCGTCGCGCTTCTTACAATAATGGCGTCATATTCTCCAATTACCTTAAGCAGTTCCTCATGTGAGATTCCAAATGGAGTATCCACTTCATGTCCTTTGCTTTTTAAGTAATCAATACCCTCGGGCGCCATTTTATCTGTTACAATTATTTTCGCCACATTTATCCCTCCTATAAATAAAGTCAAACCCATTCGTTTGACCTCTGATTATTACTATGAAACAGCATTTAACCATAGCGTATTACGCTATAATTATAAATGTCTGTCTCTGTCCTTTTGCCTGAGAGATACACCCTGCTTTTACTGCATGGGTTTGCCCCTTCGGCGCCATCTTGTGGTCTCTCCAGAGGTCCGTCCGATTGAAGTCTTGTAACCTGAGAGATTCACTCCTTCGGTGTGCCATTAGGCACTCTCCCTCAACCTTCATCCGGCTATATTAGGTTTGCTGGAAATAATATTATCTTTTATTATATTCTCCGTTTTAAAAAAGTCAAGAGTATATGTTAATTTTTTATCAATCTTTTTTATTGTTTTAGACTACTATGCAATATATTATTCACGTGAACAGTAACCCCTAATTCATATCAAGTAAACAACAGGAGATTTAGCGGGTCGAGACAATAAATAAAACTATAGACGTGAATTAAAAAAACAGAACCCTTTACTGTTTAACCAACCATTCCAAGGCTTCTTCCATAGCGTCTGCCAAATAATAATCTCTGCCTGTTATTTTTTTAACCGCCGTAAGTATAACCTTTTGCAGACCGGATATACCGACTAAGGCGCTTGCTTTAACATAAGGCGTATTATGCTGTGCATATTCTTTTATCATTGATGATACTGCTGAGTCAAAGCCTGTATTCGTTACATTGGTTATCATAAGCGCAGATTTTGGCGGATATTGCTTTACAGCTTCCTTAGCCAAATTAACATGCTCTTCTATTTTTTCCTTGTCTTTAGAAGTAGAGCCCGATATGTCTAAACATAATATTTCTTTGCCTTCATATTGTGTTTTATACATACCTTTCATTGCATTTACCCCCGTATAATATAATTAAATGCTGCTTTACGATGCCATCCGCCTTTATAAGCGGCGGCTGTCTGTTGTCAAAAAACAGGCTGTGAGTTAAAATTATGCATCATTGAAATGGTGTGTCGAAGCTTCCAAGCAATTTCTTCTGTTATTTTAGTATTGATAAAAAACTGCAGACTTTGTAGAATTATATGGAATTATATCACATTTTATTGTTTTTTATAAGGAAAATTACGTATTTTGCAAACTATGGTTAATGTTCAAATGCTTTTCACCGTAATATTCATTAGAAGTGTTCCGGGCATAAGCTCAGGTCTCAGATATGCTTTTGGGTTTGTGGAAATAAGTTTGTCAATCGTATACGTATTGTCTTTATTTTTTAAAAGAACAACACGTTCTCCATGAAGCATGATTTCCATATGCGATATTTCACCGCGGCTTTCATAAAATATCTGTTCGAACGGAATAATTGAATAAATCATGCGTTTTCACTTCCTTCCGCCTGAGTTTTTGTTTCTTTAATAAATGAATCCAGCTTTTTCAGTGCATTTGAAAGACCTCCAACCTCATTAATTATTCCGTGATCCACTGCCTCCTGCCCAAACAGGATAGTTCCGACATCGTTTGCCAGTTCGCCGGTTTTAAGCATTAAGTTTCTGAAGTTTTCCTTTGAAATATTAGAATTTTTTGAAACAAAGTCAACAACCCTTTCCTGCATTCTGTCAAAATATTCATAAGTCTGCGGAACTCCGATAACCATACCGCTTAATCTGAGAGGATGGATTGTCATTGTCGCGGACGGTGCAATAAACGAATACCTTGTTGATACCGCCATAGGAACTCCAATACTGTGACCTCCACCCAATATTAATGATACGGTCGGTTTTGACATGCTTGCTATCATTTCCGCAATTGCCAGGCCGGCCTCAACATCCCCGCCTACGGTATTAAGCACAAGCAGAAGTCCGTCTATGCTCATATCTTCTTCTATTGCTACAAGCTGCGGTATCACATGCTCGTATTTCGTGGTCTTGTTTTGCGGCGGCAGTACCAAATGCCCTTCAATTTGGCCTATTATTGTCAGGCAGTGTATATTTCTGCCTTTTTCCTGAATGGCCACCGTACCCATTTCTTTTATCTTGTTAATTTTGTCTTTTTCAGCATCAGGCTTCTTATCTTCTGCCTGGCTAACAAAAAATACCTTTGATTCCAAAAGGAAACCTCCTTGTACATTGTCTTTCCTAAGTATGATCGTATTCAATATGAAATATTCATTTTTATGACATATGCTGCGAAAAGCAGTATAACGAAGAGCTTAAAATGGCATCCTGATCGTAAGGCAAAGCTTTTCTGAAAGGAGGATAATAAAAAGCCCCTGGAAAATCAGGGGCCTGTCGGATTATATATAGGGGTGGAATTTATTATTTCGGAAGTTTTGTTGTATTTCCTGCTTTATATGCTGCAAGCCTTTCATCCATAATTTTCTGGTAACCGGCATCCAGATATTTCTGGCTTAATTCCTTATACAAAGCATCAAACTGCTCCGGAGGGCATTTTACGAGTTGTACGCTGTATTCTTTCCATAGACTTAACAGTGTAGCAGTATATTCGCTTTCAGACTCGATTGCCACCGCGAATACAGGATCGGAATAAGCCATACCCTTATCGGCAATCTTCTTCAGTTCGTAATAGTTGTTAATCAAAGCCTGCGTGAAATCCTGCGGGATACCCTGAGGAGTAATAGCCGCAATTGTTTGTTCAATTGTTCCGACCTTTTTGCTTGCATGAACCAAACAGGTCATATCGATGTTCATGTTGTGGTTCAGCATCTCCGGTCCTCTATAGTTTCCATCCACTATAGGCAGGCCATCTGCGCCGATGGTATAAGTTACGCCTTCAATACCGTTTTCAAGAACAAACAGGTTCTCTTCCTGAATCATCCATTCCATGAGCATCCAGGCTGCTTTCAGTTGATCATCGGTTGCAAGCGAACTAAAGCCGACAATCATACCGAACGGATTGTCTGCCCTGAACTGTGCATCGCAAACACCGGGTTCAACACCCTGGTATATGCTTGCGATCGCAAGTTCTGCGTCAGGATTCATTTCATAGAAGGCAGTCAGCCAGTCAACATTTGCCGACATATATCCGCCGTATGAGAACAGCTTACCGTTAATAAAGTTAGCCTTTATCTGTGAATCGTCAGCTTCAAGGTCATATTCCTTTGAATAATACCCTTTATGGTATTCGGCATTTTCTCTCTTCAGCATTCTGCGGGTGGGCTCCCAAGGGAAGCATGGTGTCCCAAGGCTCGAATGCATAATCCATTCTTCTTCATTAACCGGGAAATCCCTGTATCCGAAGTTGGGAATATAAGCTGCCGTAGGCAGGTTCTTGCCTATTGGCGGAATATCGGTCAGACCTGCTGCAATGATTTTGTCAATCGCATCGGTATACTCCGCATAACTCTGAGGAACTTGATTATAACCGACCTTCTTGAGCCAATCCATTCTGACAAACGTCACAAAGGTAAATGTTGTATTGTAGTAAGGCCTTTCGGACAATACAAAATATGTTTTTCCGTTAATGTCGGTATAGCCAAGCTGATTGTTTGTGACCATCGCATCGTAATAATCCTTCGCAACCTTTTTAAACTCATCAAGGCTGATTACTCTCATTGCGCCGTCATTTGCCCATTGTGCAACCTTCGGATAATCGTACTCCATCATGATTGTCGGAGTATCGCCCGCTGCAATCAACATGCTGTATTTTGTCATAACGTCATTACGCGGGATAGCAACATACTCCACATCAATATTGTACTTGTCGCCGAATTCTGTTTGTATCCATTTTGTCCAGTAGTTGTCATCAACCGGGGGATAGCCTTCTTTGGATCTGTCGTAAACAGGCACAGTGATATGTACCCGCTTATCAAACGGTTTAAAGCCTTCGATACCCGGTACTTCAGCTGCGGGAGCTGCTGTTGGCTCCGTTTTTGAAGGTGCCGTTGTCGGCTCAGTCTTGCCGGTACCAGTCGGAGCGGGGGTGACGCAAGCTGTTAGAGACATTACCATGATGCATACTATTGTGATGATGAAGATTTTTCTTGAGAGTTTCATATTAAAATCCTCCTTTATAAAATTATACACAAATTTATAGTAAACCCTGAACCTCTTAAGGGTTACTATCAAATGACATAACAGAAATTAACCTTTTATAGCGCCAATCATGATACCTTTTACAAAATATTTCTGAATAAACGGATATATGCAAATAATCGGCAGTGTAGCAAACATAATTGTTGCAGCCTGGATTACCTCTGGAGTGCTTTTCACTTCGGCAGATTCATGCAGGCTTATGGCATCAACGCTTGAAGACAAAACCATGTTGCTGAGAATAAGCTGTATAGGCTGCAGTGCTCTTTTTGTAATATAATACCTTGCATCTGCGTAGGCATTCCATCTTCCCACCGCGTAAAACAATGAAAGGGTTGCTATTATCGGTTTGGACAGCGGAAGGACAATACGGAACAATATCTGGAAATCCGTTGCCCCATCAAGGAAAGCGGATTCTTCAAGGCTCTCGTGAATGGTTGACTGCAAATAACTCTTCATAATAAGCATATTATATGGAGAGAACATTAACGGCAGTACCAGTACCCACATTGTGTTCAGTAACCCAAGTTTTTTCATGAGCAGGTATTCAGGTATCAGCCCTGCGCTGAAATAGAGAGTAAAGAGCATAACATAAGTGAAAAAATTTCTTCCCTTCAGCCTTTTCTTTGTAGTCGGATATGCTCCGCAAATTGTTACAATCATGCCAAACACTGTGAAAATAGCCGTCATATAGACCGTATACACCATGGAGTTGGTTAATGTTCCGTCTCTAAAAATGGATAAATAAGCACTGAACGTAACTTCTTTGGGAACCAGATAAACTGATTTTGACAAAACCATCGTATTGCTGCTGATTGATTTTGCAGCGATATGAACAAACGGGAGTATACAGGTCAGGCATAGAAGAGTGATAATAATCACAATAACAATATCTGCTATATTAACACTAATTTTTCTGTGAGAAGATCCTTTACTTAGAATCATTTCTTTTCTCCTCATAACTAAAAAGTGATTATCCGGCAAAATAAACTTATATCAAACCTTCTTCGCCCAACGATTTCGCAAATCTATCGGACAGGATTACCAAAATAAGGCCAACTAACGATGAAAAGAGACCTACGGCAGTTGCCCTGCTGAAATTCCCGGCAGCCAGACCCTTCTCATAAATATATATGGCAAGCTGGTATTGAAATTCTTTAACCTGGACGTTTCCAAAAGACTCCAGCCGTTCAAAATTACTGCCCATAATCCTTCCAAGGTTCATAATGAGCAAAGTAATCGTAGTGCTTTTAATACCGGGCAAAGTAATATACCAGATATTCTGCAGCCGGTTTGCGCCGTCAAGATGCGCTGATTCATACAGCTCGACATTAATGCTTGTCATCGCGGCAAGATAGATTATCGTACCCCACCCCATGTTCTGCCAAACCGCAATGAGTAAATAACTCACAGCCCAGTACAACTTATCAGTAAGAAATGGAATGCCCTTGTCAATAACGCCGATATTCATCAACCATACATTAACAAGACCGGTTTCCGGTTTCAGCAGTGTATAGGCGACACTGGCCACAATAACCCATGATAGAAAATGAGGCAGGTACAGAATTGTCTGTGAAACTTTTTTAAACCTCGGATATCGGAGTTCATTAAGCAAAAGGGCCAGAATAATGGGAGCAGGAAAACCAACGATAAGATCGAGGAGATTAAATACAATTGAATTTTTAATGGCGCGAATGAAATCGGCATCTGTAAAAATTTTACGGAAAGTTTCAAAACCAACCCATTCACTGCCGCTGTAGCCCTTTGCAGGCTTATAATCCATAAATGCCATCCGCAGTCCGGGATATGCGGCATACTTGAAAATTATAACACATGCAATGGGAACCATAACAAGCAGATATAAACGCCAGTCTCTTTTCAGGTAATATAATATCCCTCTTTTTCTTACTGTCCGCCCTGCTTTGCCTGTAGCCACGTTTTGGAATACCCCCTTAAGTTATTTGCCTCTGTCTGACTTAAAGTATAATCTTGTCTTAGGTCCGTTTCTAATCATTTTATATAAAAGGCTGTGCAATTTTGACCATTTATAAGTCAATTATTTCAAGAATAGAGATATTATCCACCGCCGGTTTAATCTAATTAGTTTTTTTTTCACAGTTTTTAAGCACAATCACCGATTGTTTCATAAAAGTCAACAATTCCTCAACTGAAAAAGATGGTTGAAATTCGTCTGTAGTATTGATATACTAACATTGCAAAAATTACCATAGAGGGATTTCATATATGTCAAAGCAAAAGAAAGACATTATCGAATACCGAAGCTATGATTTGCCCGTTAATTTTCCGGTCATTCTTCTAACAGGAGATCGCTGGCATATTTCAGACATAAAAAGCGGACGCCTTCATTTCCATAACTGCCTTGAGATTGGGATTTGCCACAGCGATGAAGCTGTTATGGAATTTTACGGTGTCCCTACTCCTATCAAAGCAGGGAACATTACCTGTATTCCGAGAAATCTGCCGCATACAACATACAGTGTACCCGGAATGTCGTCGCTTTGGTCATATATTTTTCTTGAGCCGGAGGATCTGTTCCGGAATTACATACATAATCTGGAGCTGCCTATATCCCTGCTTCAAAATTTTCCAATGCTGATTATGCATAAAAATACACACCCTAATGTCCACTTTCTTGTTACATCAATTATTAATGAACTGCAGCAAAAAAGACCGGGATTTCAGGCAAGCGCCCGCGGCCTTCTTTTGGCGCTTTGTATTGAATTTCTAAGACTGCAGGAGGATCAAGCTGCCGATATACCCGCTTTTCCTCCGGAGAATGCTTTGGTTATTTCTCCCGCATTGGACTACATCCGTGAAAATTACGCGAATCAGTTTCCGATCAGCTTACTTGCTGACTTGTGTCATTTAAGCGGTACACATTTCAGAAGGGTTTTCAATTCTATAATGGGGACAAGCCCTCTGGAATTTCTAAATAAAACCCGAATTTATAAAGCCTGCGCACTGCTTCGCAGCACCGAGAAAACCGTCCTGTCGATATCCGAGCAGGTTGGCTTTCGTTCGGTTTCAAGCTTTAACCGGTACTTTATCAGAATTATGGGAATGTCGCCAAGAAGCTGGCGAACACAGCTTCCCCAGACTGAAGCCAGGGAAGACTGGAAAAAGCAGACCATCCTTGAATTCAGCGGCTGGGTATAGACAGTATGCAGTCTAATGGACCAGACGCTGAAAATAGTACCATATGGAAATACCGTTTCTAATATTCGCTTTCTTTCAGAATAACGTCATGAGCGCCGCCTTCTATCAGGCTTGTGGACGAAACAATAACAATTCTTGCAGACTCCTGCAGATGCTTTATTGATTTCGAACCGCAGCTTGACATTGTTGAGCGGATTTTACTTAGTGTTACGTCAAGGTTATCCTTTAATTTACCGGCATAAGGCACATAGCTGTCAACTCCCTCTTCGAATTTCAGGTTGCTGCTTTCACCCAGATCATACCTCTGCCAATTCCTCGCTCTGTTTGAACCTTCACCCCAGTATTCCTTAACATAACTGTTGCCTCGTTTTACTTTCTTGTTGGGGCTTTCGTCAAACCTTGCGAAATAACGGCCCATCATTACAAAATCCGCACCCATTGCCAGCGCAAGTACTATATGATAGTCATGGACTATACCGCCATCCGAACATATCGGTATATATATACCGGTTTTTCTATAGTATTCATCACGGGCTTTCGAAACCTCTATTACCGCACTGGCCTGGCCACGTCCAATTCCCTTTTGTTCTCTTGTAATACAAATCGAACCGCCGCCAATGCCTACTTTTACAAAATCGGCTCCGGATTCAACCAAATACATGAACCCTTCCTTATCAACAACATTTCCGCCGCCGACTTTCACGTTTCCAAAATTACTTTTTACATAGTCTATAGTATCCCTCTGGTATTCGGTGTAACCGTCGGAAGAATCGACGCAAAGAATGTCGGCTTCAGCTTCAATCAATGCCGGAACCCTTTCTTTATAGTCACGTGTGTTTATTCCCGCGCCCACCATAAGTCTTTTCTTTGAATCAAGAAGCTGTTCGGGGTTTTGTTTATGGTCATCGTAATCCTTCCTGAAAACGAGGTACTGCAGATTCCCGTTACTGTCGATGATAGGCAGGCTGTTAAGCTTATATTCCCATATAATATCGTTTGCTTCGCTTAGGGTTATCCCCAGCCGCCCAACAATTAAGTCTTTAAACGGTGTCATAAAATCCGCTACCTTTTTATCCAGCGAATCCCTGCTTAAACGGTAATCACGTCCGGTTACAATACCTAAAAGCTTTCCCGTTGCAGTTCCATCTTCGGTAACGGCTATTGTTGAATGCCCTGTTTTTTCTTTTATTTCAAGAACGTCTTTAAGAGTGTGATGTACAGATACATTTGAATCACTGACTACAAATCCTGATTTGTGTTTTTTTACTTTTCTTACCATTTCCGACTGGCTTTCAATTGTCTGAGATCCGTAAATAAACGACAGACCTCCGCACTTTGCAAGCGCGATTGCCAATGTATCGTTTGAAACCGACTGCATTATTGCTGACACAATTGGTATATTAAGTCTCATGGAGGGCTTTTGTTCTTTTGAATGCTTTACAACAGGCACAGACAAATCTACGTCGGATGGCGAGCAATCCTTTGGTGTAAGGTTGGGAAGCAATAAAAATTCACTGAATGTTCTGGATACATCTTCGAATATCGTTGCCACTGTCTTTTCCTCCCTTTCATAAGATATTTTTAGTATTCTTTATAAGTCATAACAGATAAATTTTTACTATTCTATATAATTCATATTTATTTGTCAAGCACTTTTTGATTTTTGCGGATAAGATTTATAAATCTCAAGTTTAAATACCCGCCATTTTATATCGGTTGCGGCTATGTGAACAAAGCGTCTGTAAATTCGGCAGGGTTGAACGGCTGAAGATCATCTATCTGTTCACCCACGCCTATGAATTTAACAGGTATGCCAAGTTCGGCTTTTATCGACAAAACCACTCCTCCCTTGGCTGTTCCATCAAGCTTTGTTAACACCAGGCCTGTTACGCCTGATGCCTCTGTGAAGTTTTTAGCTTGTGATACCGCGTTCTGTCCTGTTGTCGCATCAAGAACCAGCAGTGTTTCAATATCGGCATCGGGTAATTCCCGCTTTATTATTCTAAATATTTTTTTAAGCTCTTCCATCAGATTCTTCTTTGTATGCAGCCTTCCTGCCGTATCACATACAATGATATCAAAGTCCCGCGCTTTTGCCGCGGCAATAGCATCATATACAACGGCAGACGGGTCCGAGCCTTCCGTGTGCTTAATAATATCAACCCCGGCCCTTTTAGCCCATATCTCAAGCTGATCTATCGCGGCGGCGCGAAATGTATCCGCGGCTGCCACCATTACTCTTTTTCCCTGCTGTTTTAGTATGTGACAGATTTTTCCGATTGAAGTGGTTTTTCCCGCGCCGTTAACCCCAAGTACTACTATAACGGATGGCTTTGTGTCAAGCTTCATTATTGGTTTTTCTTCTCCAAGAATGTTAACCAGTTCTTCTTTTAAAATACTTTTTACTTGAATTGCATCTGTAATCTTTTCTTTTTGAACTTTTAATTTTAACTCCTCAATTATTCTTAATGACGTTTCAACACCAATATCCGATGTAATAAGTATCTCTTCAAGTTCCTCAAACAATTCTTCATCTATTTTTCCGAATGATACTAAAAGACCATCTATTCTTTTTGTAATATTATCTCTTGTTTTTTTCAGCCCGTTTTTCAGTTTGTTAAAGAAACTCATTAATATTATTCCTCCATTTTTTCGTTTTGTTTAAACAAAGTTGTTTATGCTATGAATTTAATAATCAAATATTACCCTGTAATAGCTTTATCCATATCACCAAGTTTTAGCGAAACAACGGATGAAATTCCATATTCTTGCATTGTAACCCCGTACAATGCGTCAGAGTATTCCATTGTCCCCTTTCTATGCGTAATTACAATAAATTGTGTAGTATCGGTAAACCTTCTGATATACTCGGCAAACTTGTAAACGTTAGAATCATCCAAAGCGGCTTCGATCTCATCAAGAATACAAAACGGGACCGGACGCATTTTTAATATCGCAAACAATAAAGCTATAGCGGTAAGCGCTCTTTCTCCCCCTGAAAGAAGAAGCATATTCTGCAGTTTTTTCCCAGGCGGCTGTGCTATTATTTCTATTTCGCTTTCAAGGACATCTTCCGGATTTACAAGTACTACTTCAGCCCTGCCTCCTTCAAACAGTTCCCTGAAAACCACATTGAAATTATAATTGATCTTGTGAAACTCTTCTATAAACTGTTTTCTCATGATTGATGTCATTTCTCGAATTACCCGGTTCAGCTTCTCCTCAGATTTAACAAGGTCTTCTTTCTGAGTGGTGAGGAAACGGAACCGTTCCATAGTCTTGCTGTAATCTTCAATCGCCGATACATTTACAGGGCCAAGCTCCCGTATAGCCGTCTTTAATTCGTTTATTCTTTCCTGTGTCTTCTTAATACCTTGTATTTCTTTTTTATATTCTTCAGCAGTTTGATATGTTAATTCATATTCATCCCATAAACGGTTTTGAATAGCTTCAAGTTCGGTTTGAAGTTTCGCCTGCCTGACCTCTAATTTCCCGTACTCCTCTTGCAGGGCGCGAATAGTTTCGTTATGCGACGACAATGCATCCACCATTTGTGACACATCTTCTTCAAGAACGGCAACCTCATCCTGCAGTGCCTCAAACTTAAGGTTCTTTCCGGTTTTAATTTCTTTATATCCCTGTATCTTTTGTTTAATTCCGGCAATTTCCGATTTTAACGCTTCTATTCTTTCATTATTCTTCACCTGTACCTCAAGCCTTTTTTGTATGCTTTCGGCAAGAATGCTCTTTTCCTCAGTCATTCGTTCTATAGTCTCTTTTGTTTGATTTATGCTTTCAATTATTGAATTTACAGAAACCTTATAATCGTTTATATCCATATGAATCGCATCACGGCTTGCTTGCTCTTCCTTGTTCTTCAACTGGTTTTCTTCAATCGTTTTCCTGAGCAGTTCTATACTCTCTTCAATTGACGAAAGCCTTTTTTGCTCTTCTTCTGTATCCTCTCTCAAAGCTTTGATGCCTTGCTCAAGCTCATTATATTCAACCTGAAGCATATCCTGCTTAGCAGTCATATTCCCGATATTCTCTTTTACACTTGAGACAAACTGTTCCTGTTTTAAAACAATTAGCTCCTGATCCTGGTAGTCTTTGCGGAGCTGGTTTATGTTTTCCTCCATTTGCCGCAACCCGGATGCTTTTTCGACGCATTCATCCTCAAGCTGTTCGCTTCGTTTTCTCAGTGTTTCAGCTCTTTTTTCCAGTTCTCTTATTAAACGGCTTCGGCTTAAAAGGCTCGATGTTTTCGAAGGTCTGCTGCCTCCCGTTATTGAACCTCCCGGATTAAGTATTTCCCCGTCCAATGTAACAATGCGGAAACTATAACCATACTTACGGGATATCGTTATTGCCTCGTCCATATCATTAACAACGACCGTCCTGCCGAGAAGATTAAGAATAATATCCCTGTATGTCTTTTGGCATTGAACCACATCCGATGCAAGACCTAAAAAACCCTTCTCATGCTTTAGCTGATTCACTGTATTATGATCCAGCACCCGCGGTTTTACGGATGAGACAGGCAAAAAGGTTGCCCTTCCGATATTGTTTGCCTTTAAGAATTCTATTGACGCTTTGGCCGTTAACTCGTCCCTTACCACAATATTCTGCAGGGCAGCGCCTAATGATACCTCAATAGCTGTTTCATAACGTTCCCTTACATTAATCAACTGAGCCAGAGCTCCGTAGACACCGCCGCCGAAGTCGCCGTTTTCATGACACGCTTTGAGTATAGCCCTTACGCTGTGCTGATAACCTTCAAGGCTGTTTTCCATATCCGTTAAAACCCTCAAGCGTGATTTTGTGCTCTGTAAGTCTTGCATCACTTTATTCTGTTCTTCTCTAAGCTGTTCAATCTCTTTCTTTCCCTGCTGGTAGCAGTCTTCCTTTTCGCCTAAATTCTCTTTTTGCTTTGATAGTGATTCTTTTGCCTTTCGCAAGTCATTTACCGCTTCTTCCAGGCGGAGGGTTTCCTGATCGCGTTCGAGCATAATTTTCCGGATCTCAGCGTTCACTTTCTGCTGTCTCTCTTTTAAAGCTTTTCTCTCATTTTTCAGACTGTTAAGCTTAGTCCTCGATTCGGATAAATCGTCAAGCTTGTCCATTACCTCCTGCTTCATTAATTCGATTTCGCGTTCCTTTTTATCTAAACGCGCTATAATTTCATTAAGCTTTTGCTCTGCCTGAGTGAGCAGCATCGAAAAATTCTCGTGTTCACGCTGAAGATTCTCAAGCCTTTTGTTCCTTTTTTCAATATCTTTGTCAATAGATTCAATTCTAATTTTTGTTCCTTCAATATCCTGATCCGCAGAAATGTTACCAGATTCAAGGTTTTTAATCTTTTCTTCGTCAATCTGAATTCTGTTTTCAAACCGGCCTGTTTCCCTGTCAATATCAAATAGTTCATTACGAATAACTTCAAGGTCATTCTTCAATTTCTCCAGCCGCTCGGTTTTTTCTCGATTGTCTTTCTTTTTATTCTCGATACGATCGTTTTCATTCTGAATGTCCTGTCTGATTTTGCTAAACAGGTTTTCCATTTCATTAATTCTAGCCTGGTTTTTTTCAATGCTGTCAATGTAAAGCGATACTTCCAATTCCTTTAGCTCACCACTGAGCTCAAGGTATTTTCTCGCTTTTTCGGCTTGATCTTTAAGGGGCTCCAACTGGGATTCCAATTCTATAATAATATCATCTACCCGAAGTAGGTTTTGCTTGGTATTCTCCAACTTACGCAGCGCTTCTTTTTTCCTTACCTTATACTTCATAATGCCGGCCGCTTCTTCAAAAATTGCACGTCTGTCTTCTGAGCGCGTGCTTAAAATTTCGTCTATCCTGCCTTGCCCAATTATAGAATACCCTTCTTTGCCTATTCCCGTATTCATAAATAATTCATGAATATCTTTCATCCGGCACGTGGTTTTATTAATAAAATATTCACTTTCTCCAGAACGATATACTCTGCGGGATATTGTGACTTCAGAATAATCCAAAGGTAGTGTTTTATCCGAATTGTCCAGCGTCAGTGAAACATAAGCAAATCCAACAGGCTTTCTGTGCTGGGTTCCCGCAAAAATGACATCCTCCATCTTGCTGCCGCGCAGAGATTTAGCGCTCTGCTCTCCAAGAACCCATCGAACTGCGTCCGAGATATTGCTTTTTCCGCTTCCGTTAGGGCCAACAACTGACGTAATGCCCTTGTCGAAATGAAGAATTATTTTATCTGCGAAAGATTTGAAGCCTTGCATCTCAATACATTTTAAAAACAAACGGCCCACCCCGAAAACTTATATCTATAATAAACCTATTTTACCATAAAAAATGGTTAAAGCAATACACGCCTTTGATATAAGTCAGTTCTTGCAATGAGATTCCGTTACTATTCAGTATGTGCTTTATTGCCGGAGTAAACAAAGTACCTAAAGCAAAGCCGCGTACCTACCGGAACGCGGCAGCAATGTCTCGACCCGCGAAAGCCTTATATTCTTTTATCTATCGGAACATATTCCACTGTTCCCTTAACATTTATATATGCCGGCCTTATGATTCGGCCTCCGTTAATAACTTCTTCGATTATATGCGCGCATAAACCAGCAACGCGCGCAATTGCAAAAAGAGCAGTATACAGATCAACTGGAATATTAAGCATATTATATACAAAACCGGAATAAAAATCCACATTCGCACACATAGCCTTATCGGATTTTTTTATTTCTTTAAACACTTCAATTCCAAGGCGCTCGACCTTATCATAAAGCTCATATTCTTCCATCCTGCCTTTTTCGTCAGCTAATTTCTTCGCTTTCTTTTTCAGCAGTACGCATCTTGGGTCCGAAAGCGTATAAACGGCATGCCCAATACCGTATATCAGCCCTGATCGATCATAGGCCTCTTTATTTAGTATTTTTACCAGATAATCACGTATTTCACTTTCGCTATTCCAGTTTTTTACGTTGTGTTTTATTTCGTCCATCATTTCCATAACTTTCAGGTTTGCCCCTCCGTGTTTCTGGCCTTTCAGGGAGCACAGCGCAGCCGAAATACATGAATATATGTCAGTTCCGGTTGACGCAACAACATGGCTCGTAAACGTTGAGTTGTTACCGCCTCCATGTTCCGCGTGCAGGATCAGGGCAGTATCCAAAGTTGACGCTTCAAGCGGAGTATACTCACAGTTCGGACGGCTTAAATACAGAATATTCTCAGCCGTACTAAGGTGAGCTTGCGGTTTATGTATAAAAAGGCTGTTGCCCAAGTGATAATGTGATTTTGCCTGGTAACTGTAGGCAGCCAATATCGGAAATCGAGATATTATTTCGACACTTTTCCTGAAAAGATTTTTTACACTTGTATCTTCAGGGTTTTTGTCATAAGAATAAGCGGCAAGCATGGAATAAGCAAGCCTGTTCATAATATTAGCACTCGGCGCTTTCATTATAATATCGCGGACAAAGCCTTCAGGAAGAGTCCTGTGATATGCCAAAACCGAATTAAACTCATTAAGCTGCTCCCAGCTTGGCAATTCTCCGAACAAGAGCAAATATGCACATTCTTCAAATCCAAAACGGTTTTCCTTTAAACATGCGTTCACAAGGTCATATACATCAATTCCCCTGTAAAAAAGCCTCCCGTGCAGAGGGATTTTTTTACCATCCTCTATAACATATGATACAACATCACCAATTTCCGTTAATCCTACAACAACACCTGTCCCGTCTTCGTTTCTAAGCCCGCGTTTCACATTGTGTTTAGCAAACAAATCCGGGCTGTAGTAGCTGTCGATATCGATTCTTTCAGCTGACTTTTCATAATATTGCTCTAATTCTTCCGGTGTAAATTCATATTTCATAAATTTCCTCCTTTTTTAACCAATCCGCTGCGCTATTTAAGCCTATGTATTAGAAGACAAGCTTAGGACGTTTTTTCATAATTTTGCTTTTCCATGAATGCAGTTGCATTTCTAACATGCTGTTCCATAAGTATTTCTGCTAATTCTCGATCCCTGTCCCTTATGGCTTCATAAATGGCTTTATGCTCTGAATATGTTTCTTTTGCACGCTCCGGACATGAAAGCGAAATATCTCTCACGCTTTTCACATAATGATGAAACGCTTTTAAGGTTTTTGTTAAAAGACGGCTTCCGCAAGCTTTATATATTGTTTCATGGAAGCATGAATCAAGCCTGGAAAGCTGCTTAACATCATCACGTCCGGTATAGAATTCTTCCAATTCAATATATTCCTTAAGCTCAGCCAATTCTTCTTCGGTTATATTTTCAGCCGCACGCCTCGCTGTCATACCTTCTATCATCAACCGTATTTGATATATATCCTTTATGTCTTCCCTCGACAGCCCGCGTACAACTACACCTTTGTTGGGGGTATAGGCTGCCAGACCTTCCAGTTCAAGCTGACGTAAGGCTTCCCGGACAGGGGTACGGCTTACTCCCATTTCTTCAGCCATCTTAACCTCATTAAGTAAATCGCCGTGTTTGTATTTTCCGTTCAGAATGCCGTTTTTCAGTTGATCAAACACCTTGCCATGAAGCGACTGGTTTGATTCAATTTCATTTTGTTTGTTGTCTCGCATTTTCTTTCTCCAAAACTTTAATATCAATATTGCCGGGGCAAATTATGTAACCCGTTAAAGTCAATGCTTTCAATGTAGTAGTTCCGCAAGCCGAATAAAAGTTTTTAATATTGTATACAATTATACAATATTAGTCAATGGTTTTTTGCAATTTCTTATTTTAAAAATTGCAGAAATTTATCTTAAGCACTGCGTGTTGTTTGCTCACGGATAACAAAGATATTTTTTGCTTATAATAAGCTTGATATGTTGAAATTTCTTGACAATTACATTAAAAAGTGAGGAGATTTGTATGAATCACGAGGAACCAGGCAATAAGAATAAATACGATAAGTTTGAGATAAATAAAATATATCCGGGAGAAGCAGCGGTAAAACCTCATCTTCCCATATGGTATATCAAAAGCAAAAATACAATCTGGTATATACTATCGGTAATAGAAGTACTGCTTTTGCTGCGTTTTATCTTTAAACTGCTTGGAGCAAATACCGGAAGTGGGTTTACAATATTTCTTTACTCTATTACAAACATTCTCACAATGCCGTTTTCGGGCATCTTTAACCCTGTCAGGTCCGCAGGGCTTGTAACAAGCTCAGTTTTTGAACCGGCTACTATAATCGCAATGGCGATATATGCGCTCGCAGCCTGGGGAATCATAAGGCTATTGTGGATAAAGGTTTCAAGGAATGGCTCCTGAACTGTTTACTCCAATTCAAATTCTACCACTGTATCAATTTCATAGGGCAGCGGATATGTATGCGACTCATTCGGGCCGAAGTTTATGAACGCGTAATCCGGGTAAGCTCTCGTATTCCATGCGTTCAAAAGCTTTATTTCCGATCCGTCAGCAAGAAGTCGCGCTTTTTTAACCTTCCCATTTATCCCTTTAACAGGAAGTGCTCCTATATTCCCATCAAAAATATGCGCATACAGGAATTTTCCGTCTTGCGTGAAATACCCCCATTCCGGTTTTGGATATTCGGCTTTTCCGCAATTGTATATGCTCTTCGAATTATATTTCATCCATTTGCCGATTTGCTCAAGAATATATACGGATTCCGCCGGAAATTCACCGTTTGCATCAGGACCGACATTCAACAGAAGATTGCCATTTTTTGAAACGCATTCAACGAGCTTACGAATAATCAGTTTCGGTGACTTAAATGCTTTGTCGGATGCACAGTAGCCCCAGTTATTGTTCATTGTAACGCATGCTTCCCAGGGTATTGGGTTACCGTTTTCATCGGTTATTCCTTCCGCGGGAATGAATTGTTCGGGACAGGCGAAATCACCGGCATAAAAACTCGGATTAGAGGTTGTTATGCTGCCGTGACCTTCCCCGCTGCCCTCAAGACGATTATCCAGAATAATGCCCGGCTGAAGGGAACGCACCATTTCTACAAGTTTTGTCGCGCGCCATTTTTCGCCCGACATTTCTCCATATGAAAAATCAAACCACATGATATCTATCTTTCCGTAATTTGTGCACAGTTCGCTTACCTGGCCGTGCAAATAGTCCAAATACTTTTCAAAGTTATAAGGCTTGTCCTTATATGCCTTATTATTTCTCATCGGATGAAAAGGATCTCCATACGCAGGATAATCGTCATGATGCCAGTCCAAAAGCGAGTAATACAAACCAACTTTCAGCCCCTCGCTTCTGAATGCGTCAAGGAACTCCCTTACAATATCTCTTCCGGCCTTTGTATTTGTAGATTTGTAATCGGTAAGCGCGGAATCGAAAAGGCAGAAACCGTCATGGTGCTTCGCCGTCAAAACCGCATATTTCATCCCGGCATTCTTTGCGGCTTTAGCCCATGATACGGGGTCAAAGAAAACCGGGGTAAATTCATCAAAATATTTTTGGTATTCATCGTTTGATATTTCCTCAAAGCTCCTGACCCATTCACCCCTTGCTGGAATAGCGTATAATCCCCAGTGAATAAACAAACCAAACCTGGCATTTTCAAACCATTCGGTGCGTCTATTATTTATTTTTCCTGCTTCCATCCCATAACCCTCCCGTATTCTATAAACTTAAATTAAGGATAATACTAATTTTAACATATATTTAGATGTATAGTACAAATAGTACCAAAGTGAAAGGCGGATACCATAGATGAAACAAGTTAAAAATAAACAATTTGGGTTTAACCGGATGTAGGAGCAACTTTAACTATTTTTACAACTTCATCGTTTTGGTCCAAAATAAAGATAATAGCCCCGAGGCCCCCCCAAAAATCCGTACCTTGATATGAACTGCTAAAAATGCTGTGATTGTCTACATACAGGAAAGTGGATTCACAGGAAGAGCGCTCCAATCTAAAAAATTGGAATTTTAAATAATTCAAGCCTGGCCTTTAAGCCAGATTTGTGCGCTCGCATCGCTGGGCATGCGCCAATCGCCCCGCGGTGACAGGCTTATCGTTCCGACTTTCGGGCCGTCGGGCACACAGGAGCGCTTGAATTGCTGCGAGAAAAATCGTTTATAGAATATCTTCATTGTGTCTGATATCTTTTCTTCATCATATTCTCCACAAAACGCGTTTTTAGCAAGGAACAGTATCTTTTCAGGCTCAGCCCCATATCTAAGCATATGGTAAATGAAAAAATCGTGAAGCTCATACGGACCTATTATATCCTCAGTTTTTTGAACGATTTCTCCATTTCCGGAGGGAAGCAGTTCCGGAGTTACAGGCGTATCTATAACGCAGCGTAAAACCTCTGCGACAGCACTGTCGTCAGTATTCTCTGCAGCCCACCGGACAAGGTGTTTAACCAGTGTTTTCGGCACACCGCAGTTGACAGAATACATAGACATATGATCCCCATTGTATGTGCACCAGCCAAGAGCCAATTCAGATAAATCGCCCGTACCGATTACAAGGCCATTTTCCTTGTTCGCAAGATCCATAAGTATCTGGGTGCGTTCTCTCGCCTGGACGTTCTCATAGGTTATGTCATGATTTTCCGGGTCATGACCTATATCTCTGAAATGCTGCATACATGCAGCCTCAATGTTGATTTCATGATAATCTGCGCCTATAGCTTTAATAAGGTTGACAGCATTTCGATATGTTTGTTCCGTTGTTCCAAATCCAGGCATTGTCACCGCTATTATATCTTTTCTCGGCAATTGGAGCAGGTCAAATGCCCGCGCAACAACCAAAAGTGCCAGTGTAGAATCAAGCCCTCCCGACACTCCAATTACCGCTTTTTTAGTCCCTGTGTGCTTAAGCCTTTTCACAAGGCCTGAAGCTTGTATTCTAAAAATTTCCGCACATCTTTCGTCACATGTTTTTGGATTGGATGGTACAAACGGGTGTTTTTCTATTTCACGATTCAGTGTTTCAATATTTTGTCTGCATGGGTTAAGCTTCACAATACGGTTGTTTGAACCGGAAGGCATAAATGTGGACTTATTCATTCTGTCATGAATGAGTTTTTGTATATCAATCTCAGACACAATAAGCTGTGATTCCATCCGGAAACGCTCGCTCTGCGCAAGCACGATCCCATTCTCGGCTATTATCGCATGTCCGCCGAAAACAAGGTCGGTTGTTGACTCTCCTACACCTGATGACGAATACAAATACCCTGCAATACATCTTCCTGATTGGCTTTTAACAAGCATTTCACGATACTCATGCTTGCCTATTATTTCATTGCTGGCCGACAGGTTGCATATAATTGAAGCGCCGTCCAATGCCTTTTTGCTTGACGGGGGAATCGGTATCCACAAATCCTCACATATTTCGATGGCAAAGCATAATTGCGAATATTCGCCGTCTTCAAAAATTAGATCCAGGCCGCATGGTATATCTTCACCAAAAATACTTACATAATCAGTATCCAAATCCCCGCCTTCCCTGAACCACCGTTTCTCGTAAAACTCATTGTTATTGGGAATACAGGCTTTCGGAACGATCCCTTTTATTTGGCCTTTTTGAATTACAGCAGCACAGTTGTAAAGACGATTTTTAATTAATAAAGGCAGACCCACGATAAATACATTATCCCATTTACACGAAGCTTTAGATAATTCATGTAAAGAATTAAGAGCGGAATCTATTAAAATTGACTGCCGAAATAAATCACCGCATGTGTATCCGGTTATGCAAAGCTCTGGAAATACGGTAATATAACACTGTTTTTCCGCCGCTTCCGCCATAATCTCAAGTATTTTTCCGGTATTAAAAACGCAGTCCGCAACCTTCATTTCGGGAACAGCGGCTGCAACACGAACGTACCCGTATTTCGGCATATCATTCACCAGACCTTCCGGCTAACTTTTGTCAACTATAGTTATCAATATTTTACCACACTACCTGAAAAAGTTCATATTAATTTTATTCCATTTATATGGTAAGCATATTAATGAGCGGCCCGGGATACGGAGACCGCTATGCAAAAAATGAACATGGTCTTAATCGTGCTGTCGGCAGGTGCTTTGTCGCCCGTGAAAACGAAACACCCGAAGTAAAGCCGCGTACCCACTGGAACGCGGCAGCAATGCCTCGACCCGCGAAGCAGGACTCGCGAGTATAATGTTCAGAGCCGGAGCAGACTGTTAAGTACGGCTTCCTGACATTTCTGAACGCTATCAAAGTTCATGTTCGGGATATAATAGCTTTCAAGATCATCATGGTATTTTTTCGCCTGTTTCAATACCTGCATCGCCTTATTAAGGAGCCGGCCCGACTCTTCCCTGTTAAATTCAATATCGTCTTGGTATTGTTCAAGTATCGATTCATCAACAAAATCATTGAAATTTATCTCTTCCCCTCGGATACCTTCAACAAAATGCGGCGGGTTCATAGTCGTTATCGAAACATCAAGTTCGGGAATAACAATGTGTTCCGGTTTGCGAGGGTTTAAAGCACAATAATAAGTTTCGGTGTTTATTCCTCGCTCTGTTGACGCAAGTATTGTCCGTTCAAGAAGCCTTTCCGTTCCCGTCCCCGGTTCCCCTTTTATAATAATTACTCTGTCGGTTGTAATCAGAGTCGGAATGTGGTTTACAAAACCTTTCGGTGTAATTGCCGACGCGAAAAGCCGGCGCTGTTTGCCTGTCACTTCCGAAACACCAATCCTGTCAAATATTTCGGAAACGACTTGCGAGATTACAACATTTGCTTTTCCGTTATGCACAGCCATGCCGTAAAGCGCTTCATTGTCTTTGTAAATTGCATATGCAGCATGTATATACCTGTATGCCCTTTGATAGGCAATGCCTTTTTTACGGTTAATGCTCATTATTTTTTCTTTATTCTCAGAAAAACCGTCATTATCCCAAAACTCTCCAAGATTGATTATTTCGTCAACCGCCCCGGGATTTTTCGGATCAACAATATGAGGAGCCGTTCCATCAATAAGCGCAGTGTTCTTCTTGGGGAACACAACACCATCAAGACTGTCCGGATCACTCGAACAATGCATGTATTCAACATCAAAGCCTTCTTTTAACATCTGTGACGCAATTTTTTTCATAAATGTCGACTTTCCGACGCCAGGACCTCCTTTCAGGATAATTATCCTTTCAGCCTTCTCCTGAGGCAGTATATGATCATAATAACTGAAAAAGCCTTCAGCCGTGTTTCCGCCTGCAAACATATGCCTCGTTTTCCCTTCTGCCATAGTAAAACCCCTTCGCAAATTTACAAACTTTTTCTTCCGCTAATTATATGATGCTTTTCCAAGCTATATGTTATTCTCAAAACTGTTATAACCTTAATTATTGTAACTAAATTGCAGACTATGGATACAATTCTTTTTCTTATGCTATAATGTATGAGTTGAGTTATTTGTTTAGCCATTTATGTCAAACAGGTTTGCGAAAAGCTTAACTGTGAAGTGAAAAACACTATCTATACTTGGGGGGTATTTAAATGCAGTATGTTCCTTATGGAAAAACAGGGCTCACCGTATCACGATTCGGTCTTGGGTGCATGAGGTTTCCATCAAGCCAGAAAGAAGCAATAGCGATGGTTCGGTATGCACTGGACAACGGTGTGAATTATCTGGACACGGCCTATATTTACGGCAACAGCGAAGTAGTTACCGGTAAGGCTTTAAAGGACGGATACAGGGAAAAAGCGGTACTGGTCACAAAAAGCCCAATGTGGAAAATAAAAAAGCATAGTGATTTTGAGAAATATCTTGATGAACAGCTTACCCGACTTAATGTCGACTATATTGATGTATACCTTCTGCATAATCTCGGGCATGACAACTGGCAAAGAGTACAGCGGTATGATGGCCTCACTTTTCTTGATAAAATGGTTCAAAAGGGGAAAATAAAGCACAAGGGCTTTTCATTCCATGGCACATTGGAATCTTTCAAGGAAATTGTCGACAGCTTCGATTGGGAAATGACTCAGATACAGCTTAATATTCTTGATGATAATTACCAGGCCGGTATTGAAGGCTTAAAATACGCCTACAATAAAGGTATGGCTGTTGTTATTATGGAACCGCTGCGCGGTGGTCATCTTTTAAATAACGTTCCTGATGAAGTTAATAAACTGATTAATGAATATCACGAACGCCGTCCGCTCGTTGAATGGTGCTTCCGCTGGCTTTACAGCATGCCCGAAGTAACCGTAGTGTTAAGCGGTACAAAAACCCTTGAACAGTTGAAACAAAACATGGAAATATTCAGTAGTGCGCAGTACAATGCAATGTCAGAGTCTGATCTTGAATTGATTAAAAAAATAAAAGCCGTATATGAATCTAAAAACAATATAAACTGCACGGGCTGCGAGTACTGTATGCCGTGCCCTAACGGTGTTTCTATACCGGAAGTATTCAGGCTTTATAACAGCTTAAACCTTATGAAATCGCACTGGGTAGACAAGGAAATGTACAGGGATAACCTTTTACCTGAAAAAAAAGGAGCAGACCGCTGTACTGAATGCGGTATATGCATGTCGCGATGTCCTCAGGAAATCAAAATCCCCGATAAGCTGAAGCAGGCGCACCGTCAGCTAATGAAATAATAAAAAATAAACCGCGGCTATTTCCACTTTTTCCTTCTGTTTAGCAGGGCGTTTACATGATCTCTGTGTTCCACCGGCATAACGGTTTCTTTGCTTGTGCCCGGAATTTTTTCCGACTCTTATGCGATGTTTATTTTCTCATTACTGGACTTAAGTTTTTATGATGAAGATAAAGTAATTGAAGATATAACATATATGTGATATTATTGAATTGAGGTGAATTTCTTGTTTAGGATTGAGTACTATAAAGAAGATGAACGGTATCCTGTTATTGATTTTATTAATACTTTATCAACCAAAGATAAGGCCAAAATTTTACGGGAAATAGATATGTTAGAAGAGTTTGGTTTTGCTCTTGGTATGCCATATATCAAGAAGATGGAAGGAACAGATGAGTTGTGGGAATTAAGAGTAAAAATAGGTTCAAATAACTATCGGATTTTTTATTTTCATTATTTAAAGGGATTGTTTGTTTTGCTTCATGGTATTCATAAGAAAAGTACCAAAACACTAAAACGGGATATTAACCTTGCTATATCAAGAATCCAGGAATATAAGATGAGAAAGGAAGAGAAAAATGAATCATGATAAAGTAAAAGAAATTCTTTTTGACCAAGATAGCAATTTGAGAGATGAGTACAATGCTTTACAGCCTATATATGAAATAAGACGTCAATTAATACAATATAGAATTGAACAGGGGTTAAGCCAAAAAGAATTAGCGGAGAAGGTGGGCACAAAGCAATCAGCTATATCCCGCCTTGAATCAGGAGAGTATAACCCTAGTATTGCGTTTTTAAGTAAAGTTGCACATGCGTTAGGAAAAGAAATTCGCATAATGATTCAATAAGTAAAGGGTAGGGAAAATAAACTGCGGCTATTTCCACTTTTTCCTTCTGTTTAGCAGGGCGTTTACATGATCTCTGTGTTCCTCTGGCATAACGGTTTCTTTGCTTGTGTCCGGAAATTTTTCCGGCTCAATCCTTTGCCTCTTTTCAACTGGGCCGGAGGTTAAATCATCCGCCCGAATACCGCTCGCATGAACCGCGGGCCTTTTTTGTACGCAAAAAAGCGCTGTCATTCTCATCAAACTTTTGCCAACCATTTTTCCAATATACCCCAAGAGATTTCATGGATATATTATATTAGTCGGCCGGAATAACAGCATTGATGTATTCTGCTAAAAATTTTTGAATTGTAATGTTGCAATAAAGACTCTTTGTTGTCTTTTATTAGTAAAGCCAAGTAAAGATTCTAATATCAGGAGGTTTTTGGAATGCAAAAAATCAAAAAAATAATTAAACTGATAATCTTCTTGTTATTCATAGCTTTTACCGGTTCATATTTACCAGCATTAGCGAACAACAACAGCAACATTAATGTTCCCGCTGTCCCTGTTCTATATACCGTTTCGGTATATGATCAAAATTACACTCTGCAAGCATTTAAAATAAACGGCCATGATTATTTTAAGCTGCGGGACATAGCATTCATTTTGAAAGAAACGATTATAAGGTTTGATGTAAGATGGGATATACGGGAGAGCGCAATATATATTAAATCAGGGTATGAGTATCATAAAACAGGCGGTGAACTGATAATATCAGATACCGAACAAACTGCTGTTCCTGTATCATCAAAAATATATTTTAACGATCAAAGGTTAGTTAAGCAAAAAAATAAATAATGGATGTTTACAAATTTAACTTTTTTTCTCCTTTATAAAACGTACGCATGCATGCATACAACACATATTATAAAGGAGTTGATAATCATGGGAACATTAACAGTTGTTACTTCAAACGGTCAATACAAGAAGTACACCTATAATTATTCAAACAAAAATTACACTGATAATTATCACCCATTACTTTAAATTAACTATTTTTGTGCATTGAATACTTCCTATAAAACTCTGGTATCCAAGCATTTACGGTATGTATCCTTCTATGTAGAAAAATTATAGTCTACAAAATACCTTTCATGTAATAATAACAACTAAGTAACTGAAATGCAACAACAGGTACCCCCAATCTTACCATCTCATTACAAAAATCCTCAGGTAGCGGCTGGAAGACCATTAAATCGTGGACTGATTCCGGACCAGGCCAGGGTCTAATTATTGAAAAATATTATTATGTCGGTTATGGTACGTATAGAGTATGTTCAACAGCAAAAATCTACGATTCCGCAGGTAAATTACTTGAAACACAATCTTTTTATTCGGCAGAAGAAACATATTAATTGCGGTTTGACAATAGTGGAAGATAAAAAACTGCTGCTATTTCCACTTTTTCCTTCTGCTCAGAAGCGCATTTACATGATCGCTTTGTTCCCCCGTAACAACGGGTTCTTTTTTTGCGGCCGGAAGTTTTTCAGCTACGGGTTTTTGACGCTTTTCAACAGGTTCGGAAGTCAGTTCATCCGCCTGAATGCTTCTTGTATGATCTGCGGGCTTTTTCTTCATGCTTTTAAAGTAACGGGAAACAGCCGGATAAACTTTTTCATTCAGAAATGCTGCCGCCGGTTCAAAGGAAATCTTAAGCTTCCTGAATGCAATATCTGCAAGAAGAAGGCACAACGAGATAAGTATAAGCAAATTAGTTATATCCCTTTTAGCTCCGAGGTCCTGCACCGGACCTTCAAGCACTTCTTTCGGGTCGGTTATAACCCTTCCTCCGCCTGCTTTGGCCAATTTATCAATAAAACTTCCGGTATTTTCATTTATATATCTGTATTCATTTGAATACGGCATTACAATTCCTCCGCTGACACTTTCAAAACCCTCTTCCGACGGTATCCGAGCATGAACAATATAAGCTCCGGGGTCGCT
This sequence comes from Clostridiaceae bacterium, assembly GCA_012730095.1. GTDB lineage: Bacteria > Bacillota > Clostridia > DSM-8532 > DSM-8532 > DTU069. The sequence continues at coordinate 1,394 of JAAYBO010000217.1, read as the reverse complement.
CTTTTTAATAACCGCTTCATATACCCCGGGCCTTATAGCATTAAAGCTTATCGTTTCTTCCGCTCCGTCAGGAGATATAACAGTCCCTTCAAGTGATTCTTCAAATACCGTTTTCTCCAGATCAGATTCAATTATAACAACACCTTGTCCGTCGCGCAGTTCCGTTTTGACCGAATACCCGGCGTTTATATCTTTCTGTATCATCCAACCGATAAGATTTCCCCAGAAAACTGGAGCATCCTGCCACATATTCCACTTCGATGTCCACGCTCCGCGTATGTCGGATGTCCATGCCGCAGTCCTGCCAAGCCCATACTGCCATACGGCAAGTACCGGATCCTGAATATCGCTTCGGAAAACCGTCTGCGCAGTGGATTTTACCTTTGTGCAGACATATCCGTCCAACATAGGAATTGCTTCAATCCCTTTTAAAAGCCCAGCCGATGACACAAGCTCGGGATAGAAGCTCCTGTTCTGGATATATTTTTGACCTGCAAGAAACGCTTCCTTTGCGAATATGCTTGGAATATCGGAAAACTCGTCCGTCTGGTAGTACCTTCCCATTCCCCCGTACGCGAGAGCCTTCAATAAAAGAGTATCCGCGCCTCTTCCGACCGCTACCGTTGAGAGGGTTATTCCATCTTTCCTGATGCCTTCAATAATTCTTTCATAACCGTGCTGCTCCGCCTGTCCGTCTGTTAATAATATAATATGCTTAAGTTTTGTGTCTTTATTTCTTAGATCCTGCCATGCCTCCTCAAGGGGCGGTAAAATTTGTGTCCCGCCTCCCGGGCGTATTGTAGCTATCGTATCGATCTTTTCTCCACGGTCATCAAGCGGCTGGGTTCTTATAACCCATTGAATGGCGTCATCAAACGCTATAACACCAAGCTGATCGGTTTCGTCAAGAACTTCCGCCGCGCGTATTGCCGCTTCTTTCGCAAGCTCGAGCTTTGAAACACCGTATTCTCCGCTTGACATGCTGCCTGATTTATCAATAACAAGGATAAGGCCCAAATCCGGGTTTTCCTCTTTCGGAGTGATATCCATATTCACAGGCAGTATTGTTTCAAGTGGGGTATTGGCATATCCGCCCGGAGCATAGCTGTTCTCCCCGCCGATCGTTAAAAGGCCTCTGCCCTGGTATTTTACAGCCTGTTCAAGGGCGTTAAGAAAACCGTCACTAAGCCATTCCGCCGAAATATCTACCATAACATACGCATCATACGCAATAAGCCCTTGAATATCATCAGGAACTTCTCCGGGCTGAACGCGCGTAATGTTCGCGTATTCTTCAATATATCTTACAAGATTTTCACCTGAATTGCCTCTTTCAATAACCAGTACGGCGGGACGATCAAGTATTTCGGTAAAAGCTGAAAGCCGGTTGTTCT
>JAAYBO010000216.1 GCA_012730095.1 Clostridiaceae bacterium | reverse complement strand
TTTTATAATTGTTTGCTTTAAGATTACGGTTAAAAATCCGATATCTAATATGTGACTAAGGTTTATCCGGTCAGTCATTGGCAGTACCAGGAAAAGTTATGAGAATAACAAATAAACTGCAAAAATATATGTAACCGGAAGATTTGGCCTTTTCAAGGAGGTAAAAAATGAAATGTCCGTATTGTTCCCATCAGGAGGACAAGGTCATTGATTCACGCCCAACGGACGAAGGGGCAACTATCAGAAGAAGAAGAGAATGCCTTGGATGCCAGAAGAGGTATACAACCTATGAAAAAGTGGAATATGTGCCTCTTATGGTAATTAAAAAGGACAAGTCCCGCCAGCCGTACAGCAGAGAAAAACTTATGAACGGAATTTTAAGGGCCTGTGAGAAACGTCCGATTTCAATCGATCGGATTGACAGCCTGATTGACAATATCGAGGCGCAGATATACAGCACCCTGGAACGTGAAGTAACAAGCACGGTTATAGGTGAGAAGGTTATGGAGGAACTTCGAAAGCTTGATGAGGTTGCATATGTCCGTTTTGCTTCCGTTTACCGGCAGTTTAAAGACATAAATACTTTTATGGATGAATTACAGAAAATAATAAAAGAGAAATAGGTTAGGTTAACGGTCAAACACGCATAGGGATGGTGCAAAATGGATAGTTTTGACATTACCCGGTTAAAACGCATTGTAAAAAATACACTTAACATGATTGATAAAAGCCGGGAGGCCATTTATGACATCGCGGAAGGTGCGCGCCGCGAATGCAGCAGGCTGGAAGATGAGTTAAAGCAGCTTAAAATTGAAGTTGAAAGAATTATAATTCAGGGGGAAGAACTTGAACAGCAGCTGAAAAAAAGCCGTATGAAGCTTGCGTTAATAAGCAAGAATTTTGACAAATACGGCCAGGATGATATACGGCTGGCGTATGAGAGTGCCGACAAAATACGGATTGAACTTGCTGTGAACAGGGAGCGTGAGAAATTCACGATAGTCCGGCGAAACGATTTGGAAAGGCGTTTAAAAGAAACATATGGAACTGTTAAAAGAGCCGAAGAGCTGGTTAACCAGGTTGGAACAGTAATGGATTATTTGTCCGGTGATTTGAGCAATCTTGATATTCAGCTTGAGGATGCCGAAAAAAGAAAGTATCTGGCCGTCAGAATAATAAAGGCACAGGAAGAAGAGAGAAGCCGTGTGGCAAGGGAGATCCATGACGGGCCGGCCCAGATGATGTCTAATGTTGTTTTAAAGGCTGAAATTTGCGAAAAACTAATTGATGTGGACCTGGAAAAGGCGCGTGCTGAGCTTAATAATCTGAAAAAGGCGGTAAGGAACTCATTGATGGATGTCCGCCGAATAATATATGACTTAAAGCCAATGTCACTGGAGGATTTGGGTTTAATACCGACTTTGCAGAAATATGTGGAAAAATTTTCTTCGGAATCAGGCATTGATGTTAAGTTTTACTGTATGGGTAAAGACAAAGCAATAAATGATAAGAATATTAACCTTACGATATTCAGGGTAGTCCAGGAATCGCTTAACAACATACGTAAGCATTCATATACAAAAACCGCGGATGTCAGAGTGGAATTCACTCCGAAAAATATAGCGGTGAGAATATCAGATAAAGGAAAAGGGTTTGATACAAATTTGCTGAAGGTGGAAAAGGATGACGACAGCGGCGGTTTTGGCATATTCAGCATGAAGGAACGTATTGAGCTTTTGAACGGAACAATGGAAGTTAATTCTAAATTGGGAAAAGGAACAGTTATTAAAGTAATCCTGCCGTATACGGAAGGATGAAGGGGGTTGACAAATGGAACGAATACGGGTAATGATTGCCGAAGATCATTCAATGGTGAGGCAGGGTTTGAAGCAGCTTATTGAGCTTGAAGATGATATAAAGGTCGTAGTTGAGGCCGCGGATGGAATTCAGGCAGTTGATTATTACAGCATAGAAAGGCCCGATGTTGTGCTGATGGATATTAACATGCCGAAACAAAACGGATTGATGGCTTTGGAAATGATTAAACAGATAAATCCCAATGTCAGGGTTATTATGCTCACTATCCATCAGGATCGTGAATATCTTTTTCAGTCTCTTAAACACGGCGCAAGCGGTTATGTTTTAAAGGATGCGGACGGTTCTGTGCTGATTGAGGCAATTCGTAAGGTTCATCAAGGTGAGGCGTATATTCAGGCGTCAATGGCAAAGGAATTGATTGTAGAATTTAAACGCTACACATCAGAGGGCGCGTCAAATCAAAAAAACGGCAGCTCATTAAGTGACAGGGAACTGGAAGTGTTAAGATTAATTGCGAAAGGCATGCTTAATAAAGAAATTGCAAAAACGCTTTACATTAGTGAAAAGACAGTGAAAAATCATATATCGAACATATTCAGAAAGCTTAAAGTATCAGACAGGACGCAAGCCGCAGTGTATGCAATTAAGAACAACCTTGTGGAATAGTCCGCTGTTCAGACATTACTTTTTGAACCGCTGACAATAGTTCATAAATATTATTGATAATTCCCCTTTGACGGGGAATTTCTTTTGCGGTAAAATAGTATAAATTTATCTCTTAAGATTCCGGATATGTTAACTAAGTGTGGAGAAATAAGACATTAAAGACCTTTCGAAAGGAGAGGACTCATGAAAATAGAAATAATGGATACAACGTTAAGGGATGGGGAACAAACTCCCGGTGTTTCCTTTACAAGTACGGAGAAATTTAATATAGCAAGAATGCTTTTAGAGGAAGTAAAAGTAGATAGAATTGAGATTGCATCGGCAAGGGTTTCAAAGGGGGAAATGGAAGCCGTAAAGACAGTATCAGGCTGGTGCGCGTCAAAGGGTTATCTGAATCGCCTGGAAGTGCTTGGGTTTGTTGACGGGGATCTTTCGGTTAAATGGATTGAAGAAGCGGGCGCAAAAGTATTGAATTTATTATGTAAAGGTTCTTTAAAACATGTTACGCAGCAATTGAAGAAAACACCTGAAGAACATATACAAAATGTAAAAGAAGTAATTCACAATGCCCGTAAAAGAGGAATCTCTGTAAATTTGTATCTGGAAGACTGGTCAAACGGCATCAGATCGTCCGATGAATATGTCTTTTACCTGATTGATTCGCTCAAAGGAGAAGATATTGACAGAATAATGCTTCCCGATACTTTAGGTATTTTAGAGCCCAAGCAAACTTATAAATATGTAAAGATGATGATTGACAGATACCCGGAAATTCATTTTGATTTTCATGCACACAATGATTACGACCTTGCGGTATCGAATACTTTTATGGCTGTGAAAGCTGGAGTGCAAGGTGTACATACAACTGTCAACGGCTTGGGGGAAAGAACCGGCAATGCTCCACTTTCCAGTGTAATAGGCGTAATTAATGATTTTTGTAAAGATGCAGCTCTTTCAGTGGAAGAAACAAAATTAAGCAAGATAAGCAAGATTGTTGAAGCGTTTTCAGGTATTCGTATTCCCGCAAACAAACCAATAGTAGGTGAGAGCGTGTTTACCCAGACAAGCGGTATTCACGCGGATGGAGATAATAAAGGGAATCTTTATTGTAACGAGCTTATCCCCGAGCGTTTTGGACGTATGCGAAAATACGCTCTTGGAAAAACTTCGGGCAAGGCAAGTATAATGAAAAACCTTGAAGAACTCGGTATTGAGCTTGACAAGGAAGCTATCACAAAAGTTACAGAAAGGATTGTCGAATTGGGAGACAAAAAAGAGAACATAACAACCGATGATCTTCCTTATATTATCTCGGATGTTCTCCATACAAAAATCTCCGATGAAAAAATAAAGCTTTTAAATTATTATATATGCCACGCACAAAATCTGAAACCGGTTTCCACTGTGAGCCTGGAAATTGAAGGTCAGGTTTATGAAGAAACTTCTAATGGGGATGGTCAGTATGACGCGTTTATGAAGGCAATTACGAAGATATACGGCAGAGTTGGCAAGCCAATGCCGCATTTAACCGATTATATTGTTACAATACCTCCCGGCGGCCAGACGAGCGCTTTAGTTGAAACAACGATTACCTGGACTTATGACAATAAAGAACACAAAACAAAAGGGCTTGATTCAGATCAGACGGCGTCGGCAATAAAGGCAACAATGAAAATGCTGAACATTATTGAAGATCAGATTTTGTTGTAATAGGCATCTTCCCTCGTTTTGATACAAAACAGCGGAAGCGGGGAGCGTCTTTTACCGCTTCCATTTGCTTAATGGACAATAAACAAAGGCTTTCGGACAAAATACCCGAAAGCCTTTCTTAAATGGTGGGTGATAATGGACTCGAACCATCGACCCCCACGATGTCAACGTGGTACTCTAACCAGCTGAGCTAATCACCCGTATCGGCATATTCTATTCTAATGTGTTTTATATGCCCTGTCAAGACACATGAGAGTTTGAAAATTTTTTCTTTCCTCCTCTAACAAAGTAAAGAATTATTGTAAGAAGCGGAATAACAAACCCATGGATAAAAGCATAAGGCGCCCACACAAAGACAATCCAGTTCTCCTGGTAAAAGACGTCCGGAAAAACAACGCCGGACAGAACAAAGACAACGAGGGCAAAAGGGAGGACGAGTTTTTTATGATCCTTGAGCCTGAATAATTGGGCTATTCCTTTTACCGCGGAGTAAAACAGCATCGTATTTATAATAAACTGCGTGAGTATCCATGAAAAGAAGATAATAAATTCAATTCTTGTAAAAACCACGCCCAATTCAATTTCTTTGGCAAGACGGAATGCAGGATACCGCGTATTGGCCGTTATTTGCCATCCCAGAACTAAAATTGACAGAATAATGGCAAGGAACGAAATAATGCTTGAAAAAAGGTAGCCCGTCAGCATGTTTTTCCCGGCAGCCTTCAGATCGTCTGTTTCGGTGGGATAGACCATCATAATCGTATATACGGGGTATGTGACAAAAGCCGACATAAAAAAGGCGCTTTTAAAAACCGCAGGCAAGCCGTTTTCAAGGACAGGCTGCAAATTTTCGATTTTAGCATTCGGCAGAATGAGAACAGTCGCAATCAGGAACAGCGAAGCGGATATAAGGATGAAAATCTCAAAGGCCCGCGAAATTGTCTCCAGGCCATACCTTACGGCAACGGCGACCGCGGCAATAAATACGAGGTTAATAACATAAGCAGGGGTTTCGGGCATCGACTGTGAGGTCATGAAATCTCCCACGTACCACGAAATATGATAAGAAAGGGTTATCCATAAATTCATCGACAGTACCGCCATTACGGTACCAACCGGGCGTCCCCAGACAGACTGAAGACACTCTATGTAGTTTTTATCAGGAAAGCGGCGCCCCAGAAATACAAGAATCCAAATAACCGGAAACCCAAAAACGACTGCTGCGATAGCTCCCAGCCATGCATCCTGTTTTGCGATGCTTGCCATTAATGCCGACACTACGAGAACAGATCCTCCCAGCGATACTCCTAAGGTAATAAAACACAATTGACGATTTGTTATCTTTGTTTTTCCCATATTGTCACCTACTTCAGCAAGCTTTCTATAACACCCTTAAGAGGTGAAAAAATAATAAACAGCAGATCTGACGGGTTTGGAACGGTTTTTCCCGAAAATTTCATAAACCCTAAAAAGGTTCCTGTTGTGAGAAGAACAATAAACGCAGCAAGCTCTCGGTACTGCTTTTGATTTATCATAGACGGAAGTTCAAAATAACACAGGATTCCGCTGTAAGCGAAAGTCAATATCAAAAAAACCCAATCGACCATTACTTCTCCTTCCTGAACATCGGTTTTGTGATCTGTCCCGGTTGTTTCAGTTCTACAGTGATGTGAAAGTCAACAAAAATATTGGAAAACTCATTGCTCCAGTTTGTTTTAAGCTTCTTCCATAAATCGGGGTACTTGCGGTAGATTATTTCTCCAAAGCCGAAAATATCGCATCGAAAATCATGTTGAGCCCTTCTTACGGCGTTTTGACATATCTGCTGTATTTTACTTTCGAGAAGTTGTGCGGCAATGGTTTGGTTTTCTTTCTTTGATATGTCCAAATCGCCTTCCATGGCCACGATATTGGCATCAATGTTTATTTTTACATGGATTTCCGGTTTTTCATCTCTGGAGACGGCGGATATTTTTGAATGCAACTGGCAGATATCAAAGGTTATCTGGTCCGTTTCGTTATAATACACGTATTCCGGGCATTTTTTTATGTCCCCGAGTATATAATTTAATCCAAGGGTTTCCTCCCCGGATAACCATCCAATCAGTTTATCCTCATTAAAAACTCCGAGGCCATTATAGAAAAGACGTTTTCCCTCATTCACGGTTGTCATCGCGTCCATATTGTCCGAATCCGGTGTTTCAGATACTATATCAATTCCCGGCAGTACCGGGTTACTGCCGTCGGCGAGGATCAATTGAGTCAGTTCAATAATATTGACTTCCTTCGTAAGCCCGGTAAGATTCTGTGCGTTCTTCAGCGATTCATACATTTTAATTCCAGGGTTGAACTCGAGCGGCGTCAGTAGTTCAAGAACTTCTTTTGCGGTTTTGTTCCTGGCCACTGCAAAGTAAAAGTCGGTACGGAATTCATAATCCCGCATGTAGAAGTCGATGGCATCCTTAATGCCGTTTCTGGACATTTCTTCTCCGAATATGATCATTCGAAGGTGGGCGTTGTATATCTTTCTTGGTGATTCGAGCGATATTTTCCTTATAGCCGAGGACAGATTATCTCCCTGCTGCGTGAAAAGGAAGACCGGTGTTCCGATAGTTTCAACATTGCCTGTTATCGCTTTTGGATTCAGTACCTGATGGTATATCGTATACCCGCCTTCCGTCAGGTCAATGCCGGTAGCGATGCTGATACCTAGGGTATTGATTTCATGACTGCTCCAGCACCCGGAGCAGAGAATCGAAAAAAGCCAGAAAAAAGCTATAAGCTTTGTGTTCTT
>JAAYBO010000215.1 GCA_012730095.1 Clostridiaceae bacterium | reverse complement strand
GATGAACTTAAAAAGCGCATTGCTGATATGAGCACATTCCTAAAGAAACAACCCACCGCTCTCACCGAATATGATGAGCAACTTGTCCGACGGCTGATTGAAAAGGTCACCATCTATGAGGACAAATTCACTGTAGAGTTTAAGTCTGGGTTGATGGTGGATGTAAATGAGTAAGCCCCAAAACGAGCAAGGCACTCTACGGAATAAACGTAGGGTGCCATGTTTTGTTTCGAAAATCAAACGCTATCGGGAAATATTGAACTAAGTTTGTGCAGCATATCGATATCGTGCTTTTTTATTTCCTGAACTGGACTATCTCTCCGGTTTTTTCTTGACTGATGATTTTACCATTGCTATCAAAAGCATACTTATATACATAGCTTACCCCTCCTATGGAGAAAGAACTTGTCATGGGTGAAAAGAAAGAATCGGTTATGCTTTCGACATTCCACAAAAGACTACCTTCTTCACTGATTGATAGTTTTGCACCGAATGAACCTTTTACAGTATAGAATGTTTGCGGAATTCCACTTGCAGGATCGCAAACAAGCAGTGCGGCAGTGAAATTGTTTCGCATAAGTTCTGTCAGTTCAGCGTTCGGGATGTCCAAGACCGTACGATTGTATATTTCGTTTAGAACACGTGCTATATCATACCTGCCTCCTGCGTTGCTTTGTTCGGGATCGAGTTTAGGAACAGAGTTAGCACTGAGATAAATATTGCCATTGTATTCTATCATGTCGGTAATAAAATACAGATCTTTATCTGATGTATACGTAAACGAATCCTCTGCAGTACCGTCTGCTGCAATCTTCATTAGCAAATCGCCGGTATTTGAATGATTTAACTGAACGAGGAAACCGTCGCCAAGCTTTGCAGTCGCTCGAATACCATAATTTCCTACTTCGGTTTTTGTGAACCCTATGGAATTTCCGTCCATATCAAGTTTTGTGAAACAGAGATATTTCAAGTCGCCACGGCTGAAAACCGCAAGAGAATTTTCGCTGTAAACAACGGATGAAACGTATTCACTTTTAAAACCGTTTGAGGTTGTTTTATCCCATATAAGTTTTCCGTCTTTGCTTATCATCGCTATACGGCCATATGTCGTATTCGCCGATGACCACGAAGGCGTTGAGCCGAAAACTATGACGAAATCATCACTTTCGAGGTATCCTTCATGCACCATATTAGGAATGTCAACGCTCCAGGCTACTTTCCCGTCAACAGATTTTGTGAAAATGACTTTATCATATACGTCAAACTTAAGCTCATTGTCATATTTCAATACGTAATCAAATTGATATAAAGCACCTTTGGCATTGGGGTTGTGGTTAAAAAGTTTCTTGCTGCTGTTACGGTAATTCCAAAGATTTTCCAAATCTTCTGGGGTTGGATTATCTTGAAAAATCTCATATCCGCCGACACTCTTTTGTAAAACTTCAGCAGTTTTTCCGTACGAAAACGAGTTTGTGGTTATATCGCGGTAAATGCTCTTAATCTCTCCTCTTGAAAGCCCTTCTGTGGTTAAACTGTATTCATTAAAGAAAGAGATTGCTGCTTTGTATTCTTTAGCCTCCGCATATATGGTTAACCCGGAAACAGTGCTAATAAGCAGTACAAGACAGGCGGCAACTGCTACCCACTTGCTGCGCAAAAACCTGCTTGTGCTTTTTTTAGGTTTATAGTTCGTTGCTTCCTCAACAATGTCAGAATCAATATTTGATATTATCGAGTACATTTTTTCGCCCTTCATATAGAAATGCCCTCCTTTTCAAGGTAATCATGTAAATTGTTCCTGAGCCTCAGCATCATTGAAGCCAATTTGCTATAACTTATACCGAATTCTTTTGCTAATGTGTTCAGCGGTTGACCATGCCAATATCTGCGCACAAACAACACACGCTTCTCCGTATCCAAGCTACGTAACCAACAATTCAAAGCTTCTCCAATCTCATTATCACTCGATGCAACCGTCATGTCGGGTATTTCGGACATACATTCTTCGAGTTCGCTGAGCAGCATTGTCAATCCACTATATCGTTTCTGTGCTCTGCTTTTACGATAATAATCAATAGAGATACAACGCACAATTCGACCAAGATATGCAGATAATGATATCGGTCTATCCGGTGGGATTTGATTCCACGCAGCCAGATATGTATCGCTAAGACATTCTTCGCAATCTTCATTATTGCCAAGTACATTCATTGCAATAGTTTTTAAATAGGGATTGTACTTCTGCCGTGTTTCATTCAATGCGTTTTCAGATCTCGACCAGAAAAGCTCTATAATCTGCTTGTCATCCATATAACTCTCCTTCCCCATGTTTTAAAGCCTTCACTAATATAGTCGTAAAACATGTCCTGAATATTGCATGAATTTTTGATTTTCGTAAAATAAATCAGCCAGAATGAACCAATTCTGGCTAACTACAAAATGATAATAATATCACCTTTTAGTTTATATCCATAATTTACATTGTTGCCATAATGTAACATGTTGATAACTCTGCATCCAACCTGACCACTTGACTATTAAAAACCGTCTTTATTGACTTGTTTCCCCGAACCGAAAAAAATCATGTTTTTCGCTCGATGGGTTTTGTACCCATGTGTGCTAAAAGCATTGATATATAAGGGTTTTCAGCCCAATCAATTTTTTGTGCGTGACATCAATACCACCGTCTCAACATGAAGTTTTTAGGCTATTTCGCGCTTTCCCATAAACACAGTGTAAATGCTGTATTTGTGCTGGTTTAACATCTATCCTGTCCTCTCGAGAAATAATTCTCGATTAGGCTATTTCAGTTTTTCGCCGCTTTGACTTCCTTTAATTCGTCTTTTGAGAATAATGTGATATTAAATAATAATTATGCTACTTTTTTATAAGCTTAAAAAAGTATTGGAATCCTTCATATCGAGTTTTATTACCCCAAGTTAATTCAATCAGCAAAATGTATACCCCAGGTTCTGAAGGTTCTTTGAATTCGTGATTGCGATAATAAACCTCTTCATAATCTTCATTGAACAGTGTATATGCTGGATTCCCTGTCGTTTTGCCATCAATTATAATTTCAAGGTCACCTGTCAGAGGAATTTCGTCAAGACCTGCACTCACCTCATTTGGTGCCTTGCGCATTCCATCACCAGCAAGGCCATCTTCTAAGCTGTTTATCCAATTTGATTCAGGCAAGTACTCTTTTTCGCTAGATATAATACTAATGCTTCCAACAAGGTTTTTATTTTGGCATCCATACATTGTAAAAATGAAAACTAGGATAACTACTACAACCAGTAATGCCTTTTTCATTCTTCATCACCTCATAATACACATAATCCACACTATTATAATAGTACACATAATTCTACAATTGCGACCTATATCTTATTATTTACTTTTTCGAACTATATTTTTTACCTTTTCGCTTACTTCCGTCTTTGACCTTTATAACATTACTTCGTTGCTGTTTTTCAATCTGCACCGCTTGGAAAGTTTCCTTGGATATGATCGCCGGATTGTTACCCTCTGCCAGATAGTATGCATCGTGCTTTCCGTTATCCAACAACCG
>JAAYBO010000214.1 GCA_012730095.1 Clostridiaceae bacterium | reverse complement strand
TTTGTTTTATTGAAATGTGGTGGATTAGGAGTGAAAAAGCATGCTGAAAACAAAGGGTACTAAGTTTTTTATATTCGCATTTTTGGTAATTCCGGTTATCCATCTGTTGATATTTTCTTACATTCCTATTCTAAGCAATGTGTTTTTGAGTTTTACAAGATATAACGGCGTTAGTTCCCCCCAATGGATTGGAATAAGAAACTATCAGAGGCTTTTGACTGATCCGCAGTATATCAGATTGTTCAAAAACTGTTTATGGTACATGCTGGTGGCCATACCACAGTTAATATTTGCATTTGTTCTTGCGGTATATGTAAATGGAAAATTTCGAGGGATAAATTTCTATAAGGGGGTTTTGATTGTTCCTTACCTGCTCAACGGCGTTATTATATCAACAATCTTCATTATCTTTTTAATAACTCGGGTACGCTCAATTCATTATTAAATCTAATTGGCCTTAAAGGACTGACACAACAATGGCTTCAAAACTTGCGCCTGGTTAACCCGTCTATTGCATCAATCAGTATATGGAGATACTATGGTTTGAATTTTATTATGTTTTTTGGAGGGCTGCAGACAATTCCTGTTGAATTGTTTGAAGCCGCGTCAATTGATGGGTGTACGAAATTGCAGGAAATCAGGTATATTTCCATACCGTCAATATTACATATTTTATTTATTAATGTAATATTAAGTATCTCCGGATCGATCCAGGTGTTTGAAATCCCTTATATCATGATGAATGGAGCGAATGGAACAGCTACACCGGTTATACAAATACAGCAAAGCGCATTTTCCGACAATAGAATCGGTTTTGCCGCCGCCCTTTCCATTATGGTTTTTGTTATTGTTGTAATAGCGGTTAGTATTCAGAGAATCTTTGAGGAAAGGGGAGGGCATATAAATGATTAAAGAAAGTTCACTATATAAAACCCTGCGTTATATATTCCTTACAGCAGCATGTATCTTTGTAATAGTGCCGATTATTCCTCTTATATTTATGGCCTTTAAAACCGGTATGGAATACACATCGACAAGTGTTTTAACCCCGCCTCAAAACTGGCTTAACATTTATAATTTTAAATATGCGATAAGGGTAGGAAATTTGGGAAAAGCACTGGTTAATACAATTATTATTCTTGCGATTTCCCTTTCTATACAGATTATGTTTACAACAATGGTGTCATACGTGCTGCATAGATTTGATTTTACCGGCAAAAAAATTATTTTCAAATTATTTATGTTAACTATGTTCATACCGGTCGTTACAACTCAAACTGTAGTATTCCAAATTATTTATAGAATGGGCCTGGTGAATAAAATGCTAAGTGTGATAATTCTTTATTCCGGTGTTGGCATTATCGGGATTTACATTATGTTGAATCAGCTGAATTCAATTTCGAAAGAATTGGATGAATCGGCCTTGATGGATGGTGCAAGCTATTTCAAGATTTATCGCAGTATTATATTGCCTCTGATGAAACCGGCTTGTACAACACTATTAATCATAAACGGTATCGGATACTACAACGACTTCTATATTCCTAACCTTTATTTAAGAAAGGATGTGCAGACGTTTACCGTAGCCCTGCATAAATTTTTCGGAAATACGGCAACACCTTTTGAAATTGTAGCTGCTGCAATTATTTTAGGGATTATTCCGATTGGCGTCGTGTTTTTATTGTTGCAAAGGTATATTTTTTATGGATTGGCGGGTGCTGTTAAGTCATGATGAAACAAACACCGCTTAATAGAATAATGTCCGCTGTTCATATTATTTTTTTCAGCAGCCTGCTGTGTTTCGGAACGATATGCTTGTCAGGCACTGTGCTTCTTATGCCCGCGCTGGGCGCATCGTTTCTTATCGGAAAGGATGTCCTGTATAAAAGGCTGGATATTAATGACAGTATTATTAAAAATTATTTTCGGTATCTTGCGGATTCAATAAAATTAGTAAAATATTTTGCTATCAATATAATTATTGCGTTAAATATTGCCGGTATGATTGCGGCGGCAAAAACGAGCAATTTTATATACTCTGTTGCATGCCTGGCAATAGCGGCATTTCTGTTCACATTCATATTTTATATTGTTGGGTACCATGCATTTGTAAGTAACAAAATAAATATTGTTGAAGTTGTTGCAAGCATGTTTACAAAGCTTTATCTTCTGATAACGGTTTTTATTGTAATGGTTCTATGTGTACTGTTTTTTTCCGGCACATTGCTGGCTGTTTTATTTGTTTCAGGAACTCTTTTAGTTTTTGGGTTGGAAATACCGATATTTATCCAGATGCTGCATTTAAAAAAAATATTGGGAAGAATTGATAGCAGTGAAAAATATGCATATCTGGTTTACTGAATACAACTGTTAACTGCAGCTTACATCATGACAGCGTGGTTTGTTAGAATTGCTAAGCAATTTTTCCCGTTATTATAAACAAAACAGAAAGGTTGAAAAAATATGAGTAAAATAAAAATGATGGGTCCTGCGGTAGAAAACATTCCATGGCAGGAAAAACCTGATAATCATACCGGAGCGCCTGTCTGGCGATATTCAAATAATCCGATTATCGGCAGAAACCCCATAGAAGGGGTATCCAGAATTTTTAACAGTGCCGTAATACAATATGAGGATGAGTTTGTTGGTGTATTCCGCGGAGAACAGTGTAATGGCATTCCCCATATCTATTTAGGAAAAAGCAAAGATGCCGTCCGCTGGAATATTGAAAAGCAAAAGATTTTATTTGAGGATCAGGACGGAAAACCGTTTATGCCGCAATATGCATATGATCCCCGTGTTGTGAAAATTGAAGACATCTATTACATAATGTGGTGCCAGGATTTTTATGGCCCTTCCATTGGACTGGCTAAAACAACGGATTTTAAAAAATTTGTTAGGCTGGAAAACCCTTTTATCCCGTTTAATCGAAATGCTGTATTGTTTCCAAGAAAAATTAACGGAAACTATATGATGCTAAGCCGTCCCAGTGATACCGGACACACGCCGTTTGGAGACATATTCATAAGTGAGAGTCCGGACATGATATACTGGGGAAAACACAGGCATGTTATGGGAAGAGGCCAGAAGTGGTGGGAGTCACTTAAAATCGGCTCCGGTGCTGCTCCAATAGAAACAACGGAAGGATGGCTTTTGTTCTACCACGGCGTATGCGGAACCTGCAGCGGGTATGTATACAGCATGGGGGGAGCAGTATTGGACCTTGACAACCCTTCTATTGTGAAATACAGGTGCGAGAATTTCCTGTTAACCCCTGAGGAATGGTATGAAGAAAGAGGCTTTGTACCAAATGTATGCTTTCCGTGTGCAACACTGCATGACTCGGAAAGCGGCAGGATTGCTATTTACTATGGA
>JAAYBO010000213.1 GCA_012730095.1 Clostridiaceae bacterium | reverse complement strand
TGTCCATCTCCGGTTTCTACCCGGCGCTGCCTCCCATTCTCTCAATTACGCTTGTACCACGCCATTTGAGCCCTTTATCGGCGACAGCTTTTATATATTATCACGCCATTTCATGTTTGTCAAGCACTTAAAAACAACTTTTTTATGTAAATATTTTGCAGGTGAAAAACGAAATCTTTTGTTGTAACTAACTTTTTAAATCATTTAAGTCGGACAGAAATATCAATACGTATGATACCTATTCTATTTCTATACATATATATATATATGACGATACGATAAATAATAACACCGATTTAAAAATAAATAATCGTCTTTTTAAATCATTACTATTCGAACGCACAATAATTTGAAGAACTATTGTAACTTTAACGGAATACAGCTAAAAGATATATAGCCCACAGCCAGAATAGCGGCAATTAAGCGCAAAAAGGCATCAATACACTCGATGCCTCTTAAAAATTTACTTACTTAGTTTTAAGGATCTCGTAAGAAATACCTCGTATAATCTGGTTGTTTTCCTCGCATTCAACAATTATAGTGGATTGCTTATAGTTACCGGTTAGCACCTTCTGGGCAACTTTTGAATACTCTACTATATCCGACCATTCATTAACACTTGTTCTGACATTCTTTTTAACTATCTCTACAATATCATTCAGTTTTCCGAGATTTCTAAGGTTTACATGCTGCTCAAAAAAGGCTTTTAAAAATGCATTTTGATTCTTTTGGCGGAAATAAACGGAATAAGTTTTAAACTCGCCTTCAGGTGTATATCCCTGCCTGAACCTTACAAAGCCTTCGGCCTGTTCACCGTATAAACGCTGAGGCCCTGGCTCAAGGTGGATATACAGGTTCTGAAACGGATCTTCATAATGCATATATACGGGAACATCAATATAAACCCCGCCGAACGCATCAACTATCTCGCGAAAGCCATCCGTTTGAATAATAATATACTCGTCGATAGGGATTCCAAATACTTCATCAAGAAGATCAGCCCAAAAATTCATAAATGTTACTTTACCAAACTTTCCGCCTGTTTCATATTTATACAACAAGCTTATCCCTATCGCATGCGCCGCATTCATTTTCTGAATGCTATTATCCTTCGCTTTTTCAGGATCGGCTTCCCTCAACTGATTTAAAATCTTATCATTATAATCAATATAAGCATCCCTCGGAAAATTAATAAGTTTTATTTCTTTATTCTTTTCATCAAGGCTAAGGACAATTATTGTATCATAAGCATGGTATACGGCATCCTGGCCGATTAATAATATATTTTTGCTCCCCTCGGCGACAAGATCCTTATAGTATCTCTGACCATTAGTCAGCCCTTCGGGTTCAGGCTCCTGAACTTCTTCATCATCTTGTTCGTTAATTTCCTGTAGTTCGGGAGTTGGAGTAACATTATCTATCTCATTATCCTGGAAAACCGTTTCAACAGGTTCATTTCCAGAAGGTTTAATGATTAAAATCAATACGCCGGCCAAAACAACTATTACTGTGCACAATATAATTAACGCTATCTTTGTTTTTTTCTGCATCCCTTTCCCTGCCTTAAAAGAAAATGATAATTTATGTCTTTTTGCTTTGTATAAAAATAACGGAAGAAATCGCTTAGCGATTTCAACACACCATTTCAACGAGATAGAAGATTTTGACTCTTCGTTTGTTTTGGTGATGGATATCCGCCACCTGCTAAAGCAGGAGAAATCTTCTATCTCGTTATTATAACACATACAGTATCGTTTGCTATATCATTTTTAACTAAAAATCCTTCCGATCTTAGCACCTGTTATTTTCGCTGCAAACAAAATATAAGCAGCGAGGCTCCGGCTCACTAAGCCGGTTCCCCGATTTTACATTTTGCTCTTAATAAAATTAATTCTCTCAATTACCTTTTCATACAATTCACTGTATTTTTTTTGTTTTTCACGCTCAGCTTCCACTACCTGCACAGGAGCTTTTGAAACAAAGCTTTCATTTCCAAGTTTTCCGTTAACTCTTTTTAATTCATCCTCTAAATTCTCTTTTTCCTTATACAGCCTTTTCAGCTCTTTGTCAAAATCAATAAGGTCTTCAAGCGGGATGAATATTTCAACTCCGCTGATAACACTGGATACTGCGCCATCCGGTATGTCGGATTTGTTTTTCGACACCGTAAACCCGGATACTCCTGAAAGCCTCATAAAGGTAGACTCTTCTTTATTAAAAATAGTTCCAAGCTCTTCGTCCTCAATAATAAATAATACTTTAATCTTTCTGGCAGCGGGAACTTTCATTTCGGCGCGGATATTGCGGATACTCCTGACTGCTTCCATTACCGAAGACATTTTTTTCTCGGAATCAGGATCATCCCATTCCAGTCTGTAAACCGGCCACTCGGAGATCATAACGCTTTCGTCATCAGTGTGCAAATGCCTGTAAATTTCCTCGGTTATAAACGGCATAAAAGGATGCAGAAGTTTCATTGAGACCTTTAGTACTTCATTCAGTACAAACATCGCTTCCTGCCTTCCGGATGCCTCACGGTTAAAAAGCCTTGGTTTAACAAGCTCTATATACCAGTCACAGAATTCTTCCCAGATGAACTCATATATCTTTTGAAGGCCAATACCCAACTCAAACTTTTCAAGATTCTCGGTAACTTCTCTTGATACAGTGTTAACACGGCTGAGAATCCAGCGATCGGCAAGAGAGAACAATTCGGTATTTATTTCAGAAAAATCAACATCTTCATCAAAATTCATCATCGCAAAGCGGAACGCATTCCATATTTTATTGGCAAAGTTCCTGCTTGACTCAAGCTTTTCTTCGGAAAAACGCATATCATTGCCCGGAGAAGTCCCAATTGTAAGAGCATATCTTAATGCATCGGTTCCGTAATTATCAATAACTTCAAGAGGATCGACACCGTTGCCCAAAGATTTGCTCATTTTTCTTCCCATCGCATCCCGGACTAACCCATGAATAAGAACATATTTAAACGGTTCTTTTTTCATGTGCTCAACACCGGAGAAAATCATGCGCGCAACCCAGAAGAAAATTATGTCATATCCTGTTACAAGCACACTTGTTGGGTAAAAATAGTCCAAATCCTCCGTTTTTTCAGGCCAGCCAAGTGTTGAAAACGGCCAGAGAGCAGAACTGAACCATGTATCCAAAACATCCTCGTCCTGTTTGAGATTTGTGCTGTCACATTTTTCACAGCGCTCAGGTTCTGTTCTTGATACCTGCATATGACCACAGTCCTGACAGTACCATGCCGGAATACGATGGCCCCACCAGAGCTGACGGGAAATACACCAGTCCTGTATGTTTTCCATCCAGTTATAGTATATTTTAGCGAAACGTTCGGGAACAAACTGTGTTGTTCCGTTCTTTACTATTTCAATTGCAGGAATTGACAGCGGTTTCATTTTTACAAACCACTGCAGTGAAGCCTTTGGTTCTATAACAGTGTTACACCGGTAACAGGTTCCGACATTATGGTTGTGCGACTCTACTTTTTCTAAAAGGCCAAGCTTTTCCAAATCCTCTACAACCTTTTTTCGTGCCTGATACCGATCAAGCCCTTCGTAAATTCCGGCATTTTTGTTCATTGTCGCGTCATCGTTCATGATGTCAATAACCGGAAGATCATGCCTTAACCCTACTTCAAAGTCATTTGGATCGTGAGCAGGTGTAATTTTAACAACGCCGGTACCAAATTCCATCTCAACATAAGTATCCGCAATAACAGGAATTTCCCTGTTCATTAACGGCAGGATCACTGTTTTTCCAATTAAATGGGTATACCTTTCATCGTCGGGATGAACAGCAACTGCGGTATCACCAAGCATTGTTTCCGGACGCGTAGTTGCAATTGTAACATACTCATCGGAACCTTTTACAGGATATCGTATGTGCCAGAAATTTCCACCCTGTTCCTCGTATTCAACTTCCGTATCAGAAATTGACGTAAGACAGCACGGACACCAGTTTATTATCCTTTCGCCGCGGTATATCAAACCTTTTTCATAAAGACGAACGAATACTTCGATAACAGCCTCCGACAATTTCTCATCCATCGTAAATCTCTCACGCTTCCAGTCGCATGAGCTTCCAAGGCTTTTTAACTGTTCAACAATCCTTCCTCCGTACTGCTCTTTCCACTGCCAGGCACGTTCAAGGAACTTTTCACGGCCAAGCTCTTCTTTCGTTAAGCCTTCCTCCTTAAGTTTTTCAACTATTTTCAATTCTGTCGCAATACTTGCATGATCCGTTCCCGGAAGCCAAAGCGCACAAAACCCCTGCATTCTTTTAAAGCGTATAATTATATCCTGCATTGTATTGTCAAGGGCATGCCCCATATGAAGCTGTCCGGTTATATTTGGAGGGGGCATCACTATCGTATACGGCTCTTTGCTTTTGTCAATTTCCGGATGAAAATAGTCCTTTTCCATCCAGAAATCATACAGCCGTTTTTCCACATCCTTCGGCTCATAGTTTTTTGGTATATTTTCTCTGTTCATAATCATTCCTCCATTAACCATGTTTCGCTATGTTAAAGAAATTTATTTCGGTAAAAAAATAATCTTTATTTATGATTATTGCTGTTGTACACTGCAATATCTTTATCGTTATCTAAAAGCAGCCAGTACCATAACCACCCCTGCGATAACAAAACACGCCCCATAAATCTTTATATTCAGTATTTTTTTATCATCTCCGCCATTGTTTGCACTTTCTTCACTATCATTTTTATTTTTTATTCTTTCATTAATATAGCTTGCGCCATAAACCATAAAAGCACCAATCAAAATAAAAACAATTGCAATTATTTTAAGTACGATATCCAAACCCATTCACCCCTGTTAAAAAACCCCTTCATCCAATCACATTATTGGACGAAGGGGTATTCCTCCGCGGTACCACCAAAATTCCTTACCGGCAACTCAAAGAACGATAACGGATTCCACCCGGCGCAGCCTACTGATTTCAGCCATGCGGCTCCGGAGCGACCTTCAACGCTAAAGTTTTCCGAATGCGCTTACAGCCAGGGCGCATACTCTCTGTCGGCCTTTAGTGCCTACTCCTCTCCATCACAGCCTTATATTATCATTATACAAATATTAGCCGATAGCTTTTATTTTGTCAAGGAATCAGCAGGTTAATTCGATTCAAGAATTAGTTTTTCAAGCTCCAGCGGCTCTACATATTCATTGCCTTTATACGCTCTCATGTTCCCGCCGGATATTTCATCTATAAGAACGATTTCATCTTCTCCTACCTTCCCGAATTCGAATTTTATATCATATAACTCTATCTTATGCTTTAGCAGCTCATCCTTTATTATATTCGCTATTCTTTTTGCCAGTTCCTTAATTGTTTTATACTCATTTTTTTTCATTATGCCAAGCATATCAAGAGCATCCTCCGATATTGGCGGATCATTCCGTTCATCATCCTTAAGAGTCATTTCAACAAAACAATCCAGCTCCTGGCCTTCTTCCGCATACATACCATAGCGGCGATAAAAACTTCCCACTGCTCTGTAGCGGCAGATAACCTCAAGCCCTTTTCCAAAGGGTTTTGCGGGTTTTACCGTCATTGTCGCTTCTTCAATGTTTGAATCGATATAATGGGTAGGAACTCCTTTATCCTTCAGCACTTTAAAAAAGTGCACGGATAGTTTCAAACCTGCTTTTCCAGCACCCTCAATTGTCAGACCGACCTGGTTTGCGCCGGGATCAAACACCCCGTTTTCCCCGGTGACATCATCCTTGAATTTAAGAAGATAATTCCCGTTTTCGAGATCATATACATCTTTTGTTTTACCGACATATACAAGCTTCATACTCAATACCTCTTAATTATAAATATGGATCTGTTTTTTATTCACTCATAATAACATAACACAAACCGGCTGTCTATAACCGCTTTGAATTCGTCCCCATTAACTTTGCTAATGCCTTTAGCGGTTCATGAAAGCTATTAACGATTTCCCCAAAATAGAC
>JAAYBO010000212.1 GCA_012730095.1 Clostridiaceae bacterium | reverse complement strand
TAACCTTTATCAATAAAGGAGAAATAATATTCAGTACCGCAAAGGACGACATTTTAGAAAACTATGGCCTCGTCAAAGGGGCTAATGAATTGATAAACGATGATAACAAAGGTATTTTCATAGGATTGAGAGAAAACAGCTTTGGCTTTGAAGCCCTAATAGAGAATAAGCGGCAGGCAAGGAAAATTTTCGGGGACAAAATAGTGGTTGAAAAACCGACACTTGAAGATATTATGGTTTATCACACAAGGAGGGGATGAAAATGCTTAACCTGATTATGAAGGATATAATTGTGCAAAAAAAATCGATAGCGTTCGCTGTTCTTTATATAGCCTTTTTTATGGTTGCACTTCAAAGCTTTGGTGAAATGACATTTACATGCGCAATTACGGCGTTTTCCTATATACTTGTCATGGGCGGGTTTGCCTATGACGATAAAAACAAGGCCGATATAATGCTGAACAGCCTGCCGCTGAAAAGATATAATATCGTTTTGGCAAAATATATTTAACTGTTTGTATTTGTGGCTATCGGCTCTGTGATATATTGCATTTTGGAGATCGTACTGCGCGGCACAGGTTTTCCTTTTAAAACATATCCGATAACAATAGAGGCTTTTATCGGAGCGATATTTGCGGTTTCTATAATGCATTCCTTTTATTTCCCGGTAATATTCAAGCTTGGGTATACAAAGGCAAAGGTAATTAATTTTGTAATGTTTTTCGTATTCTTCTTTGGGATTTCACAATTGATAAACTATGTTTATGCTAACAAAAATACGGGATTTGTCGGAAAAGCTATGGCTTTTTTTGAAAGAAGGCCCGATTATTTTATTGTTTTAGCGATAACTGCCGTGGCCGCCCTTCTGCTGTTAATATCATATACGATTTCGTTAAGGGTTTATAAAAAGAGAGAGTTTTAAGAGCTTGGAAGGGAAATACCCCTTCTGTTTCAGACATTAAACCTGAAAAGGGTTACATCCCCGTCTTTCATTATATAGTCTTTCCCTTCCGAACGTACAAGCCCCTGTTCTTTTGCGGCATTATATGAGCCCGCTTTAATTAATTCGTCGTACGAAATAACTTCGGCACGAATAAAACCGCGCTCGAAATCACTGTGGATTTTTCCGGCAGCCTGAGGAGCTTTTGTTCCGTTCACTATTGTCCAAGCGCGAACTTCTTTCTCGCCTGCGGTAAGGAAGCTGATAAGCCCAAGAAGCTTATAGCTTTTTTTAATCAACTGTTCAAGACCTGACTCGTTAATTCCCATTTCGGAAAGGAACAATTCCTTCTCATCATCATCAAGTTGTATGATTTCCTCCTCGATTTTAGCGCAAATTACCATTACTTCCGAGTGTTCTTTATTAGCGTAGTCTTCCAGCTTTTTCAGGTATCGGTTATCGGCTGTATTAGCTAAATCATTTTCGGATATATTAGCGCAGTAAAGCAGCGGTTTATATGTCAATAAAAACAAACCTGCGGTGTATTTTCTCCATTCAGGCTCTATATCCATCGAGCGAACCGGCAGGTTAAGCTCAAGATGGCGCAGAACGCTGTTAAGAAACTCAATCTCATCGTGATATTTTTTTTCACCGGATTTTGCTAACTTCTTTACCTTGTCAATTTTTTTTTCAAGCAGTTCAATATCTGCGAAAATCAGTTCAAGGTTAATTGTTTCAATATCGCGTATAGGGTCTATCAAACCGTCAACATGGACAACGTTCGGATCATCAAAGCAGCGTACAACATGTATTATTGCATCAACTTCACGGATATGAGATAAAAATTTGTTTCCAAGGCCCTCCCCTCTGCTGGCTCCCTTAACCAACCCGGCAATATCCACAAATTCTATTGTAGCAGGCGTAACCTTCTTTGGGCGGAACATTTCGGCGAGCCGGTTAAGGCGTTCGTCGGGTACACTGACAATTCCGACGTTTGGTTCTATCGTGCAAAAAGGATAGTTGGCACTTTCAGCGCCTGCCTTTGTAATTGCATTAAATAACGTACTTTTTCCAACATTGGGAAGTCCAATTATACCAAGTTTCATTTTTTTCCTCCATTAAATGTATGAACAATATGACTTTATGACTTTATTCTCTTTCAAGCTTCATTTAATTCTTACACCGTATATTTTTTTTGCATACGTTCCAACAACGATCATATCGTTATAAATCGCGGGAGAGGCTTCGACATTAAGGCCTACCGATATTGTATCGAGGATTTCACCGTTTTTCGGATCAATAAGGTGCATGTCCCCCGCAAAATCGCAGAATATCATGTATGTTTTTCCGTCATCGGACAGAAAATCGACGGGTGAACTCCAACTGTAGTTTTCAAGATTTTTAACCCAGACTTCATTTCCGGTTCTCTTGTCAAGGGCGGCCATTTTACCGCTTTTCGCGTCCCCGGTTTTTGCGATGTTAAATATTACGAGGTCTGATATATCATTTTTCCCTATCACAGGGGTAGACAGCAGCCCTCCGTTGACACCCGACTGGTATATGCAGCTGTATTCTTTCTGCCATATCAGTTCACCGGTAAGGGCATTGAACTTCCTAAGCTGGCAGTTCGCGGACGGAATCCGCCCGTTATCGCAGCGTATATCCGCTTCATTCCCCGTATACAGAAAAACTCCTTCATCTGTTTCTTCAAGAACTATCGTACTGTCGGTATCATCTTCTATGTTAGCTATCCAGACAGGCTCAAGGGTATTGATGTCAATGCATTGAAGCATACCCCCGTTGTCGGCAAGATACAGGTAGTTCCTGTATATGGCAGGGGAATTCTCGTAGCCGATATTTTGGTCAAATACAGGTTTGTACCTGAATTTTGTTACTTCGGGATCTATCGAAAGCATTCCGCTACTAATGTCAAAGTCTGTATTTAGTTTTATTCTGTAAAGAAGCCCGTTTTCACCAGGCTGTATCAGAGTATCGGTATTTCTGTCTATAATTCCTGACGGATCAAATGCGCCCCACAGCCTGAAAGCTTCGGGAGTTGTTCCTTTGATTGAATAAATCTGTTTCTGGTCTATAAGGCTGAATATCCTGTACTCATGGTATGCGGCATTGTCTCCGTTCTGATTAAGGCCCTGACCGGTATAAAATATAGGGTAACCCCGTGGATCTATTGACGCGGTTCCTTTTGTCGAGAAGCCTATATCAATCGGCTCCCGGGTTGGCTTTCCATTTTTAAGGTTTAAAAAATAAATATTGCCGTCAAGTGTTGGATATATAACCTCAACGAGATCGGTTTGCTTAAGGGACGGATCAATGTTCATCAGTTTCCTTACGTCGTCATCCCAACGGATAATTAACGGCTGACCTGTCCAGCCCGCTCCGGGCCAGTAAGTATTTCCGTAGCTAATCGATCCTATATCCTTAGTCCAGACAAGTTCAAGTTTCTTTTCGGATACGAGTCGTGAGCCGTATGCCGCATTATCTCGAAAGTGGTTTCCCCTGAAAGTTGTTATTCCTTCCACATCGGTATATTCTTCGGGAGAACCGAAAAAGATATTGGGATTTTCAACCTCTGAAGTTATTATGTCAGAACCCAGGAAATGCCAGTACGTAAAATCGATATTATTAATTATTTTTGTTTTCGCATATTCCGGAAAAGAGTTGTTTCCATCGAAAACAGGCGGAATATCAGGATTTACATTTTTTGGTTCAGGCATTGTTTCAGAAAGCGTCACTGTAACAGTTTTAATTAACGGTTCGGTAATTTGTCCGCCATCAGGCTCCTGCTTGGAAGGAGATTGATTTGAATTTTCGCTTTCAGTCGGGGAAGGCAGGGTAGAACTGGTGCCTTCAGTCAGGGCAGGCGGGTTAGGATTATCACCTGCCGTTTTGCCCGCAGGTTCCTTTGATGTGAGTATCAAAGCGGCAGCGGCAATGATGGTTAATATTAATAAGAAATAAAAAACCCGTTTAATTTTCATTTGTATTGGCGGCAGGGTATATGTATACCCTGCGATATCCTTTCCTTAGCATATATTGTTAAGAACGCTTTTCATATTTTAGCACAACCGGATTTAATGTTCAACGTACAACAGAATTAAAGAAATATTGTACAATAAATATTAGTAACTGCAGCGGCTTGGCAATATAAATTTTTTGAATACCGGATGTAAATAAGGTGTAATAATATTATACCAAAAATACGATTAATACAATAAGAGGTATACTATTGTAAAACAGGTCAAAAAGTAACGCTCAAACAGGCTTTTTTGTAATTTTTTGCTGAAAAGCTGGAATTGACAGGTAAAATTTTTTATAGTATTATTATACTCAGCACTTAACAAATTTATGCAGGATTGTTTAATGGGTTTACATAATTTTGGCAGTTTTGGTTTGGAACTTGGATTTATTTTGAATAAATTTGCACTTATTAAGCATATAAATATATATCTATATATTTATTATGATAAATATCCTAAAATAGCTTGAAGGACAAGCTCAAATTTATAGGGGGTGCCAGTTATGTTGTTGAAAAAATGGTGGTTTTATGTTATTATAGCGGTCGTTGTTATTCTGATAGCAGTACCGCTGATAACCATCATAAACTTAAACAAATCCGTCTACGACCTAAGCTTTAATTATGTTAAACCCGATGATCTGTTGACGGAAATCGCCAAGAAACACATTTACTACGACGCAGACTCAAAGACACTTGAAGTTGAGCTCAACCAGGATTTGATCAATTCTATTTTGAAAGATCAACTGGCCGAATTGGATTTAGGGCTGCCGCCTAAATTAACAATTCAGGAAGCCGCATTCAACACTTCCGACCAGCGTCTTTACGTAAATGCCAAATACGGTTCTATTAATCTTCCAATCAGTGCTCTGGTTA
>JAAYBO010000381.1 GCA_012730095.1 Clostridiaceae bacterium | reverse complement strand
CTGCCTTTGAAAAGATTGTTGCACTTCCTGCTTCGATGGTTTTAAGCAGGAAAGTAGAGGAAGTGTGCGGGAAAATTCCGGAACTGCTTAAAGCCTGCACAGATGAAAGCAAGACGTACAGAGAGTTTTCTATGAGTGTGAATGAATTATCCAGGGTCTATGAGGTATTGCTTTTTCCGCTTACAGATGCCAAAGGGGTATTGATCGGCAGGCTTTTCGTCACTTATGACATAACAGAAAGAAAGCAGGTACAGCGGGAATATATGATGCAACAATGGAAACTTGCTGTTAATGAAGAGCGAATAAAGCTTGCCAGGGATATGCACGATAATTTGGGGCAGGTGTTGGGTTTTATCAATCTGCAAGCCCAGGGAATCAGGCAGGAGCTTAGCAATGCAGGGATAGAGATTGCGCTGCCTGAGATTGACAGATTGGTAAAGGTTGCTCAATCAGCACAGCAGGAGATAAGGGAATACATTCGCAATACCAGGAGTTCAACTGCAATAGAAAACAAATTTAATACGGCCTTAACAAAGGATATAATGAATTTTGAGGAACAGACCGGCTTAATGATAGAATTAGATATACCCAAAGGATTTACAGGGGAAGAATTAGAACTCAATGTGCGGCTCAATTTACTAAACATAATCAAAGAGGCATTGAACAATATCCGGAAACATGCCGAGGCAGAACATGTTAAAATCGCATTTTCGTTTGTCGGGAACCAGTTGTGTGCTACTGTGGAAGATGACGGCAAGGGATTTGATATTGTTCGGCATAATCATGAAACGAAGACGAAGTTTGGATTAGACATCATGCATGAACGGGCAGCTCAGATAGGGGCTCAGCTTGAGATCAAATCAGCGGCTGGTCAGGGAACACGAATTGAGTTCCATATGCCGTTTAAAGAGGGGGAAAAGAAAAATGCAGATGAAGCTGATGCTGGTAGATGACCATCCGTTATTTTTAGAAGGGCTGCAATACCTTCTCAAAACCCATGGGATAGATGTTGTAGGTACAGCAAATGACGGTAAAGAGGCATTGATTAAATGCAGAACCCTGAATCCGGATATTATTTTAATGGATATCAGGATGCCCGAGTGCAGCGGAATAGATGCCTTAAAACTGATAAAAGCTGAGATGCCGGATGTAAAAATCGTTATGCTCACAACTTCGGAGGAGGATGACGATCTTTTTGAGGCTATTAAGTGCGGGGCCTCCGGTTATCTAATAAAAAATACCACTGCTCAGGCTCTTGTCGATATGTTATCTGAACTGGAAAAGGGAGAAGTGCCTCTTTCACCGGGTCTTGCCTCCAGAATTTTAAGAGAATTCAGGCACAGCGGATTAAATGATAATACACTGTCAACACGTCATATTGCGGAGGACACCCAGTCAGGGCAGCTCACAGAGCGACAGTTGGAGGTTCTGGAGATGGTGGCAAAAGGGATTACCTATAAAGAAGCCGGAGTGGCTCTGGGACTTACCGAAAGAACTGTTAAGTATCATATGGGCAGGATTATTGAACTGCTGCATCTGGAAAACCGGGCACAGGTGATTGCCTATGCGGCCAGCATAGGGCTGATAGAGGGCAGGGAGAAGAGTTAAAAAACTATAAGATATAGGAAAGAGTACAGTTTCTTATTTTGGAGACTGTACTTTTTTATTTTTTGAGACTGTACTCTAGTACATTGTAGAGGTAAGACAAATAATGCTAAAATTATAGTAAGTCGAATAAAAGTTTTTTCTGTCAGTAAAGGTGGAAATAACCGAGTTGTTTTCATCTAAATATAAAAGTAAAGGAGAATAAAAGATGAGTCAGATTGAAAGATTTAACAAAGACCTCAGCACGAATAAGGAAATGCTGGAAGAAGTAAAGGCACTTGGTAATGATTTGGACAAAATCGTAGCCTATGCAAACTCCAAGGGTTATAATTTTACAGTTGAAGACATCAAAGCAAAACAAGGTGAATTATCCGAGCAAGACCTGGATAAAGTGGCAGGCGGCGGTGGCGGCATTTTAATTGCCTGGTAGGAATGAATAAACGGCATCGTTTAGTATAGTCATTGGCCCGGGTATTTTCATGCCTCGGGCCATTTTTATAACGAGGCAATGCAAAACCTGCCGTTGCAAGAAGAACCTTGTTGCGGTGTAATGCATTTGCTGATGCAAATGCTTCTGTTGCAATAAGAACCATGCCTCTTTGCGGTAAGAACCTTGTTGCGGTGTGATGGTTTTGCTAAAGCAAAACCTGCCGTTGCAATAACATGTGTTGCGATTGCAGGCAATCGCTTCCGTTGCTATAAGGTGCGACCAGGAGAGGAAATGCGGATGAGTTTGGATAAACTGCATTTATGCGGGGATTTTAACGAGCAAATTAATAATGCTGAAAGAAAGCTGATCCCACATCTGAAGCGGTTTATGGAATGTGTTGCCGGGGATTCTGAATTCTATTCGGCTGTTCAAAAGAACGCAGCTGAGTGTACCCCCCTGTTAGAATCAAAGAGGATTTTCGGCGTGGATCCGATGCAGGCAGCAGCTCTCATTCCGGAGACTGCGCCGGTAATGTCCTTGTTAAAGGAAATCCCGGCAATCCCGACCGCTGAATTGGAAGATAAGCCGCAGGCCTTATTGTGGCGACGGTATACTGATGCTGTTGCCCGGTATCGGGGAACCTGGCGGCATCTTCACGAAAAGACGCCCAGCAGTGCTTTTAACGCCTGGCGCCAACGTCAGATAAACCGTTGTCACAGTCAATTGAGCAGAGAGACAAACCAGGCTATTGTTCATACGGCTATAGCGTTCGAATTATGCAAGGGATGCTCGATGGGCTGCCATTTCTGCGGCGTCGGAGCTGAACCGCTGCAAATGGTGTACAGGTATACCGCGGAGAATGCCAAACTCTGGCGGGATGTTCTTGATGTCGCGGTTGAACGTCTCGGTGCCGCGGCAGGGGGAGGGGTATGTTATTGGGCTACCGAACCCAGTGATAATCCTGACTATTTCAAATTTGTGGCGGATTTTGGTGAGAAGACAGGCATATATCCTCAGACTACCACCGCGGCCCCTCTGCGTAATCTTGACTGGACGAGAGAAATGCTTCAATTCCGGCGGGAACACAGTACGGCCATGGATAGTTTCTCCATCCTTTCGCTCAATACGCTGCATCGTGTTCATGATATTTTCAGCGCAGAGGATTTAGCTTTAACGGCGTTGGCTATGCAGCACACTGAGCCGGCAGTACGTTCCAGGGCCCAATCGGGCCGTAACCGTAAAGTCGGTTCCGGCGGCCCGCAACCGGGTCCGTCTCAGGATCATACAATTGCCTGTCTTAGCGGTTACCTGATAAACATGGCGGAATGTTCGGTACGGCTGATAAGTCCTTGCCCTCCTTCCGGGCGCTGGCCGTTAGGTTACCGGATTTACGCCGAGGGCAGCTTTTCCAGCGCATCAGAGCTGAATGATTTTATCAGTAAAACCATAAATAACTGCATGCCTGAGCAGATTGCGCCAGACGATATACTGGCCTTTCGCCGCGATCTGAAGTTTATTCCTTCACCGGATGAGGAAGGATTCAAGCTTCTCAGTAAATACAGGCTGCACAAAATAACGGGGGCTCCCCATCTGGCGCGGCTCGGTGAGCTGATTGCCCAGGGGAATTTGACCTCCCGGCGTGTTCTGCAGGAACTTATGGCTCAGCATCAGGATGTTTTGGCGATCATGGCTTCCATGCAGAAGATTTTTGATCAAGGTCTTCTGGAAGATGGTTTTAGTGATAAGGAAGCGGCAGGGAGGCAAGAAGTATGATAAGGACAGGAAAAAGCAACGCCGCTTATAATTTATCCGGAGAAAATTTTCAACTGAGATCGGCGCCTGCTGACGTTTGCCTGGTATGCATGCCATACTGTGATCCGCAGAGGCCTTCACTGGCCCTGGGGCTGTTGCAGACCGTGCTGCAGGACGGAGGGATCGAGACCAGGAGTATTTATGCGAACCTTATCTTCTGCGAGGAGCTCGGGGTGGAACTGTATGAACGAAATCACCCGCAGGATCCTCAACTGCCGCTCGCGGAATGGTCCTTTGCCGCTGTCGCTTTTCCGGATTTTAAGCCTGACGAAAATCATTTTATCAGTGAAATTCATGCCAGGCTCGGCAAGATACGGCTGCAGAGTCTTGAGGAGTGCCGCGAAGAGCTGCGGTTCATTCGCCATAAAGCCGAAAGATTTACATCCCGCCTGGTGGAGCAAATACTCAGGCTTTCTCCGCGTATCGTCGGCTGCACCTCCAGCCTGTCCCAGCGGGTGCCATCCCTGGCTTTGCTAAGGAAAATCCGGGAGATTAACCCCGACGTCATTACGCTTATGGGAGGGGCAGACTGCGAAGCAGTTATGGGGCGCGCGACTCAACGGCATTTTCCGTGGGTCGATTTTGTAGTTTCCGGAGAGGGCGAAGATCTAATCTTGCCGCTTTGCAAACTTATATTTGAGTTTGGCCGTCAGGTACCGCTGGAAACCTTGCCTCGCGGTGTCTTTGCTCCGCTCCACCGGCAGACCGGATATCCGGGTGAAAAAGCTAATGAGGATGTCCCGCCAGCCGTAGCTGCTTCTTTTGGTCAACATACAACAATTCCAGCCTATCAGGACTACTTTGATACGCTTCATTCGCTGCCCACATTGGGCAAAATAATCCGTCCCAGTTTGCCGATCCAGGCCTCCCGGGGCTGCTGGCATGGGAAGTGCAAATTCTGCGGACTCAATACGCCGCAAGTACCTTACCGGTCGCGTTCGGCCGAGGATATCCTGACAGAGTTGGAAGAACTCAGCCGTCGCTATGGAACGAAGCATTTTGAGTTTTTTGATAACGCCCTGGACATGAGATGTTTTCATGATTTAATTCCCGAGCTTATCCGCCGCGGCGCTCCTTATAAGCTGTTTTTCGAGGTTCGTTCCAATCTGTCCAAAAAGCAATGCCAAATGCTGCGTGAAGCCGGTATAGCCTGGTGCCAGCCGGGAATAGAAAGTTTGCATAGCGAGGCCCTGAAAACGATGAAAAAAGGGGTCACCGCCTGGCAAAACATCCAGACCCTGAAATGGTTTCGCCAGTATGGCATCCGTGCGTTTTGGGCGATTCTTAAAGATTTTCCCGGTGATCAGGATGACTGGTACCAAAAAATGGCCGAATTAGTGCCGCTCCTGACGCATTTATATCCGCCATCGGGCGTGTTCAGTGTCGAGTATCAACGGAATAGTCACTATTTCAAACGGGCAGCCGACTATTCCCTGCAATTGACTTCGATATCTTTACTTTCGTTGATTTATCCATTAAGTCCGGATGCAATTTACGACCTTTCTTATACATTCAAAGATAAGTTTTATACTTTGATTAAAAACGAGCCGCAAATGGCCGCTTTGTTTGACCGCCCCGGGGTACGCAACCTTGAAAGGGCTGTTTTTCAGTGGTGTGTTGCCTCTATAAGCCAGAATCAACCGGTACTGAGCATGAAGATCAGTGATAAGGAAATTATCATCCGGGATACCCGCCCGGCCGCGGTTGCCTCTTCCTTTCGCCTTGAAGGCGTACAGAAGGAACTGTATCTGGCCTGTGATCAGGCAGAGCGTGAGGACAGGGTATGTCAGATTCTGGGGGATAAAGGGTTCAGCGACTCGGATATCGAAGCGGCGATCCGAAATCTTTTAGATAACAGGCTGTTGGTTCGCCTTGATCAGCGTTTGCTGGCCCTGGCGGTTGAAGAGCCGTATCTTCAGTATATTTCAAGAGAACATTTTCCCTGGGGTTATATCAAAGGCGAACCCCGAACGATGCTTGGACAACCGATTAACTTTATGAAATCATATATCAGGGAAATGGCCGGCAAAGGATTGATTGACAGCCGCTACCTGCCTGCGGATTGCTGAGCGCATGAGGCGGGTTGCCCCGGCAAAGGCAGAATGCGCTCAGAGTAATATTGAAAGGATAGACAGTCGAAACGGGGGAGTTGAGGTAAGTGTATTATCGCTTTAAAAAAACAGGCATAATTATTATTTCTTGTCTGGTTGCTGTCTTTTTGGGCACAGGCTGCACACAATCAGAAAAACCCCAGGATATCGTCATCGGAGTAGCATGGCCCTTTGCAACAAATAATGACTTATTCAGCGAAGGAATCGACCTGGCAGTCAGGGAGATTAACGAAAACGGTGGTATAAACGGCAGGGAGCTTAAGCTGCTGAAAGCAGACGATGGGGCCGAGCTTGAAAAAGGGTTAAAAATAGCCCAGTCTTTTGCCGAAAATAAAGAGATCCGCGCGGTAATTGGTCACCGGAATTCTTTTATTTCAATTCCTGCCTCGGCAATTCATGAACAAGCCGGACTTGTCATGCTGTCGCCGGCCTCTACAGCGCCGGAACTTACCCAAAACGGGTATAAACATATTTTTCGCTGTATCCCCGGTGATGATGAAATTGCGCGGCAAATGGCGGTTTATCTTGCCGGACAGGGATACCGCAGGATGGTTATTGCTTATTCTGATGATTCCTATGGAACCGGGCTGGCAAACTCCTTCGAAGACCAGGCGAAGGCACAGGGAATAACAATTGTTGATCGGTTTGACAACTACACCGGGCTGGAGGATTTGAAACGCTTGCATAACAAATGGCAGGCCTTTGGCTTCGATGGAATTTTCATAGCTGAAAATATGCCGGAAGCAGCCCAGTTTATTTTTGACGCCGGTCAGGCAGGCATTAATGTGCCATTTTTTGGCGGGAATACGCTGGAATCTCCCTTACTTTCCTCAATAGGAGGGAAGGCGGCGGAAGGGACAATCGTCGGTTCCGTGTTTAATCCCAATATAGATCGCCCGGAAGTAAAAAGTTTTGTGCTTGGTTTTTCGCAAGAATATAATAAAATGCCCAACTCTTATGCAGCCTTGGGTTATGACGCCGTAAAAATTCTGGCGGCCGCTATTGAAAAGTCCGATTCGCGGAATCGTTCGACGGTTGCCGAGGAACTGGCAAATTTAGGAAGCTGGCCGGGAGCAAGCGGTAGTCATGAATTTGATGCGAAGGGAAATGACATGGGAGACCTGGTCGTGCTGAAAGAATTGCATGCCGGGGAGTTCCGATATCTGCAAAGGTAAGCATGTTTCTACACAAAATGGAGGTGGCAAGCATGAGTCAGAGTTTATTTCGTGAAGTATCCCTGGAGAAACTTTCATCTCCAGAACAACTGGATGAACTGATTAAAGTTACTTCTCCCAGAGCCTGGCTTGCACTGATCGCCATTGGCTGTATCTTACTCAGTGCTATTATTTGGGGCTTTTTTGGCAGTATTCCGACCAAGATAGAAGGTCAGGGGATTCTACTGAATAATGGAGGCATTTTTTCTGTTCAGCACCACGCCTCCGGACAGGTGAGCGATATCCGGGTCAGGGTTGGAGACATGGTTAAAAAGGGTGATGTCGTAGCAAGAATCGAGCTGCCTGAACTTGTTGTCGAAATCAATAGTCTGCAAAGCGGCATTACCGAAATGGAACATAACAAACGCACAGATACGCCTGAGTATAAAACAGCAAAAAACCAGCTGACTGAGCTTCGGGAAAAATTAGATTATCAGTCTCAAATCGTTTCACCCAAAAATGGGCGAATTTTAGAGCTTAATATTTCTAAAGGGAGTATCGTTCAGCCGGGGGAGCCTCTTCTTATGCTGGAGGAATACGGCGGAACAGTCAAACTGGAGGCAGTAATCTATGTTCCCGCTGAGCAGGGGGGTAGCATTAAGCCCGGTATGGAAGCCCAAATATCACCTACCATAGTAAATAAAGAAGAGTATGGCTTTATGCATGGAAGGGTAATTTCTGTTTCTGATTATCCGGCTACGACTCAAAGCATGATGCAAACCCTGGGTAATGAAAAACTTGTTTCCTTGCTGGCGGGGCAAGGTGCGCCGCTCATGGTCCGTATAGACCTGATCCCTGACGGTACCACGCAAAGCGGTTATTCCTGGTCGTCTCCTGACGGACCGCCTATGACCATCCAGAGCGGGACGATTATTCAAAGTACAGTGATTACGAAAAGAGAAAAACCAATCATAAAGGTAATCCCTTTTTTTAACAGCGTTGTTAATTAAAAAGAGAGGTGATCGGATGGGAAGGATCAGAAGAGTTAAGGTTCCCACTGTTCTTCAGATGGAAGGTGTTGAATGCGGAGCGGCATCCCTGGCGATGATTTTAGCCTATTTTGGCAAATATATACCATTGGAGGAACTCAGGGTTGCCTGCGGTGTATCCCGTGATGGCAGCAAGGCCAGCAATATGCTGAAGGCAGCCAGAAAATATGATCTGGAGGCTAAGGCTTACCGCAAGGAACCGGAATCTTTAAAAGAAATGCCGTGGCCTTTAATTATACACTGGAATTTTAATCATTTTGTTGTGCTGGAAGGGTTTCATAAGGGGAAAGTATTTTTAAATGATCCCGCTTCGGGCAGACGGGTTGTGACGGAAGATGAATTCAATCAGTCCTATACCGGGATCACGATGGTGTTTGCACCGGCTCCCCAGTTTCAAAAGGACAGGAAAAAACCCAGTCTGATCTCTTCTTTGAAAAAACGTCTCAAGGGCTCGGAAAAAGCTTTGATTTATGTGATCCTGGTAGGGCTGGCCCTCGTAATCCCGGGTTTAGCTGTTCCTGTATTTGCCAGGGTGTTTGTTGACGATATTCTACTCGGCGGCAAAGGGTCCTGGCTTATTCCCCTCTTATCGGGCATGGGAGTAACGGCGATATTAAGGGGATTTTTAACCTGGCTTCAGCAGTATTACCTGTTAAGAATAGAAACAAAAATTGCTTTAACCACTTCAAGTAAGTTCCTGTGGCATATTCTGCAGTTGCCGGCGGTGTTTTTTTCTCAGCGCTTTGCAGGAGATATTACGTCCAGGATGCAGAGCAATGACAGGGTAGCGAAGCTATTGTCGGGACAACTGGCCACTACGGTCTTAAACCTGGTCATGATTGTTTTCTATTTTGCGCTCATGCTGCAGTATAGCTTTATTTTAGCCTGTGTAGGGCTCGTCATTGCCTTACTCAATGTTATCTATTTGAAATTTGTTTCTGTGAAGAGAACGGATCAGAACCGAAAGCTCCTGCAGGACCGGGGCAAGCTCCTTGGCACAGGCATGAACGGTCTGCAGATCATTGAGACGCTAAAAGCCACAGGTTCGGAATCAAATTTCTTTGCCAAGTGGGCGGGATACCAGGCCAAGACTTTGAATTCTGAACAAAAACTGGGCGTTTCTTCACAATTCCTTGCCGTATTCCCTACTTTTTTAACGGGAATAAATAACACCGTTGTCCTTGCCCTGGGTGGATATTTAATATTGAAAGGGCAGATGACCATCGGGATGCTGGTTGCTTTTCAGAGCCTCATGACCAGCTTTATGGAGCCGGTGACGCAAATGGTGGGACTGGGAGCCGAGCTCCAGGAAGTAGAAGGAGAGATGAATCGTCTGGACGATGTCTTAAAGTATCCGATTGAACAGGAAGCTGAGAGCAAACCAGAGGAAAATCCCGGGGAAGATACGGAAAAAGGAATTTCCTATACCGGGCAAAAATTAGAGGGATTTGTAGAGCTTAAGGACGTTACCTTTGGCTACAGTTCGCTGGAACCCCCTTTAATTGAAAACTTCTGCCTGAAGCTTAGGCCAGGGTCAAGGGTTGCGCTCGTTGGCGGCTCCGGCAGCGGGAAATCGACCGTAGCTAAATTAATAGCCGGTATCTATAAGCCCTGGTCCGGACAAATACTTTTTGACGGCCGGCCCCGTTCGTCATTTCCCCGGAGCGTCATTACGAACTCCTTAGCGATGGTTGACCAGGAAATCAATCTGTTCCAGGGGACAGTGAGGGATAATATTACCCTATGGGATGAGACCATCTCGGAATTTGAGATGATCCGCGCCGCCAAAGGGGCCTGTATTCATGATGATATTACGGCCCGTCCCGGAGGATATGAGCATCCGGTGGAGGAAGGCGGGAAGAACTTTAGCGGCGGACAGAGGCAGAGATTGGAGATCGCCAGGGCTTTAGCTCAGAACCCAACGATTATCATTATGGATGAAGCCACCAGTGCCCTTGACCCTGTAACGGAAAAAATTGTGGACGAAAATATCCGGCGCAGGGGGTGTACCTGCATTATTGTCGCTCATCGTCTTAGTACAATTCGGGACTGTGATGAGATCATTGTTTTGGACAAGGGCAAGATTGTGGAGAGAGGCACCCACGAGGAATTAAAGGAGCATGCCGGTATTTATGCTAATTTGATTCAAACTGGTTGATAAAACCGGTTAATTTCTATAGATTGATTAATGATTAAAGCGGGGGAGTTCATTGAGTATAGCTGAGAAATTTAATCTAAAAGGAATCAGGGTTCCTATTGAAGGCAATAAACCGCAAATCCTGGATGATGCCGGTTATGTATGGTTGGTCGGGCAAGGGAACATTTCCGTTTTTCTCACCGCTCTTAGCCGGGACAACGAACCGGGAGTGAAAAACTTCTTGTTTGAGGCCAAGGAAGGAGATTTGCTTTTTGGGATGACACCTCTGGATGGCCCTGACAGGAAAATTTTGCTGGCTTCCGGAATAATCGGCTCCAGCCTGATCCAGCTTGAGGTCGAACAGCTTTGCAAGCTTTTGGCAGGAGAATCTTCCGCAGATGTTATCAAGCCGGTACGACACTGGTTGGAAATCCTGGCGAAAGTCGGTAACAAAGGAAAGGATAGAAACGATGAAGACTTTGCTTTGCAGGAAATAGGATTTGATCAGGTATATGAATATTTAAACGACTCTTTCTATAGAGAGAATTATCATAAACAGATCCTCCTGGCGGCTTCGGAAATCTGGGAGGAGCAAATTAAGGCTGAGCGGATTCGTCTCAGAGAAAAGGAAAGATATGACCAGAGGATTATGGCCAACTCCATAGCCGGTCTTGCCTCTATTGACCGCCTGGATAAAACAAAAAGGCTGGAGGAAACCAGCGGAGATTATCTGTTGGATGCCTGCCGTTTGATAGGTCAGGTTCAGAATATCGAGATTGTTTCACCCCCTTCGGACAGTTTCGGGAGTAAAAGCAAGACAGCATTAGATGATATCGCCCGGGCTTCCCGCGTCCGGATAAGAGAGGTGGCTTTAAACGGAGAATGGTATAAACAGGACGCCGGTCCCATTCTCGGTTATATGAAAGAAGACGGCCGGCCGGTCGCACTGATTCCAGTATCACCAACGCAATATCAGTTGCATGACCCCGCTTTGGGGGTTCAAAAGAAGGTAGATAAGGAAACGGCTGCCGGGATTAAGAGCTTTGGTTTTATATTCTACCGGCCGCTTAACGAGAAAAAAATTACGCTGCGGGATCTGCTTTCTTTTAGCTATCAAAGCTGCTGGAAACGGGATATCATCATGATAGCCCTGATGGGTGTTTTGGGAGGTGTCCTAGGCACGGCGATTCCGCTGGCCACGGGAATCGTCTATAGCAGTGTCATTCCCGAAGGCCAAAAAGGCCAATTGCTGCAAATCGCTTTTTTTCTGTTGGCCAGCGTTCTGGCTGCGATGATTTTTCAATTTATCCGTTCTCTGGCCACACTGCGGATCGAAGGTAAAGTAGATGGCACTGTTCAAGCCTCGATTTGGGATCGCCTTATAAGTCTGCCCGTACCGTTTTTTCAGCAGTTTTCGGCAGGAGAATTGACCATGCGGGCTATGGGGATCAGTAAAATTCGGACGATCCTTTCCGGAGTGACGCTTAATACAATTCTTTCCGGTATTTTTTCTGTTTTTACCTTCGCTTTGCTTTTTTACTACGATACCGGACTGGCCTGGGTTGCTGCCGGTCTGGCCGCAGCGGCTGTTGTTGTGATGGCTGCTTTAGGTTATCTGCAAATGCGTCAGGAGCGCAAGCTGCTGGACATTACCAACAATATATCCGGCATTATGCTGCAACTGATTGGCGCGGTCACTAAATTCCGGGTGGCAGGGGCGGAAAGAAGGGCTTTTTATCGCTGGGCTAATAAGTTTAAGGAGCAGCGACAGATAGCTTTTAAAAGAATGACTTTGGCCAATTGGCTGACAACGTTTAACGCTTTTTTCCCCATCCTGTCGAGCATGATTATTTTCTATACGCTTATTTCAGAAAACGACTCTTTGTCTCCCGGCCAGTTTATTGGTTTTAATTCAGCCTTTACCACCTTTATGCTGGCGATGATTTCATTGTCCCAGTCATTAACCAGTGCCAATATTGTTATACCGTTATATCAAAGGGTCAAACCAATTCTGGAAACCTTGCCTGAATATGATGATACCAAGATTAACCCGAAGCCTCTCAAAGGTTCCATTGAAGTAAGTCACCTGTCTTTTCGCTATAAAGAAGACGGTCCATTAATCTTAAAGGATATTTCCTTTCAGATTAATGAGGGGGATTATGTGGCTTTGGTAGGCCCTTCAGGTTGTGGCAAGTCAACCTTGTTCCGGATCTTATTGGGTTTCGAAAAGCCCGAAACAGGAAAGGTTTATTACGATGGGCAAGACTTATCCAAAGTGGATATCCGCGCTGTGCGCAGGCAGATAGGGGTAGTGCTGCAGAATGGGCAGCTGATGACCGGTGACATCCTCAGCAATATTACCGGCTCCAATCCGTACCTGACCATCGATGATGCCTGGGAGGCTGCCAGGATGGCCGGTATAGAGGAAGATATCAGGGAAATGCCGATGGGGATGTTTACTTATATCAGCGAAGGCGCCGGGACAATTTCCGGGGGACAGAAACAACGCTTAATGATTGCCCGGGCTATCATCAATAAGCCGAAAATTCTTTTTTTCGATGAAGCGACCAGCGCTTTGGACAACCGTACCCAGGATATCGTCAGTAAAAGTCTGGATCAGCTCCAGGCCACCCGGGTAGTGATTGCCCATCGGCTGAGCACGATTATGAATTGCAATAAGATTTTTGTCATGGATCAGGGAAAAATTGTTGAGAGCGGAACTTATCAGGAGCTTATGGCGAATAACGGAATTTTCGCTGATTTGGTTAAAAGACAGTTAGCTTGAAAAAAGCCTTATCACCTAGTTTCGGTGGTTATAAGATTGAGCGGCTAATCCTAAATGGTTATATATAGATGTGTATATAGATATTGCTTCAAGCGAGACAGGTTCTTCTTGTAAAGAGTCGCAATTGTGAAATTGTGTGAAATTAAGAAAAAGTCAAAATTGGAGGCGAGTAATTATGAGAACATGTTGTCGTTGTAATATAAAAATGGTAGAGGGATTTGATATAAAGGTTGAAGGTGGAGGATATGGTATTAAAATTTCCGATGGTACAGGCATATTTGCGAAAAGAATAGAAAAGCCTAAAGTCGCAATTTGTCCTGAATGTGGTGAAATTTCTTTATATATTGAGAATATTTTTGATGCAATACAATGTCCGGAGTAAAAATATGGTATATTAAACAGGAGGATTATAAAGAAAGAGATTGCGTTAAAGTGGAGGTATTAAAAATTGAACCTTCAGCAAGAATATAACAGAATTAAGGAACGTATTGATGCCATAGATTTCAGCGCTTTGTGGGAGGGCTTTCATCCGTTTCGATTTGCTCTGTATAATGAGACAGAGTGTTTCTTTGATGGCAAGTACATAGAAAAGCCAGAAGAGTTCCATGCAAAAACATCAATATTTTATAACGGAGAAAACATTGCTATATGGAAGCTTACTGAAGAACCTGCGGACATCGATTCGTTAGCAGCATCAATTGTTCATGAAATGTTTCACGCATTTCAAAATGATTGCGGAGAAAAGAGATATCCGGATGAAAGACGCGCATTACTTGAATATCATTATTCTACAGAAAACCTATCTGCAAAACTGCAGGAGGCGGAATTGATGCGCGCGATTCTTGAAGGAGGAGAAAAGAAATTTTCAGAGTTACTAAGTATACGGAAACTTCGGAAGAAGCTTTTTCCCAGACAGTATGATTACGAGACAAGAGTTGAGCAAATTGAAGGAACTGCTAACTATGTTGAGTTTCTTGCGTTGATGCAGATTGCTCCTGAAAAGGGCAAGTCAAGGCTTTTGAAAATGCTTGAAGAAATTACAAATGATGACAAATATTTTCCTATTCGAATTATTTCCTATACAATCGGTGCTGTATTTTTATGTTGTATTAAAAAATGTTCTTCTTTTGTATTTTCATGCTCTGGCGAGAGACCGTTTTCGGATGAAATACTGGATGATTTTCTTATTACGTCTTCTGAAATATTAATCAATCCTGAAATAGATATGCATCTAACTGCATATAACGAAGAAACAGAGAGATTAATTAATACAGCTCTTAATAAGGGAGAAATTTGTCTTAAGGGTAATTATCCGCTGGTCAGTTTGAATATCTGGGATGCGCGATGGAATGGGAAATATGCAATTTCAAACCATTTTGTCGCTTATTTGGATGGAGAACAGCCAAAGATTCTAAATGGTAATTTTGTTGTAGAAATTGATAATAATTTGAATATACTGACGGTTTACAGACAATGAGGGTACTTTATTAAAAATAGAGTCTCCTATAATTGTTATTCCTGCAGCATTTGCAAATACATATCCAAACGCTTATTTATATATCCCGCAAATAACTTTTCCATAGCGCTAAGATTATGTTTTACATGGTATTCATCAAAAGCTTTGTAATACACAATACGGTCAGTAAACTTTATATCAATAGGCGGAAATCCTGCCTTCATCAATTCAAAGTTAACAAGCAGTCGTCCGGTTCTTCCGTTACCGTCAATGAAAGGATGAATGCTCTCGAATTCAAGGTGAAAACGAGCTAATTTTGTTACTATATGCTCTGTACTTTTTGTAAAATCAGCGATTAACTGTTCCATTTTAGGCCCAATAAGATATGGCTGTACAGGTTCATACTGTGCACCCATAATGCGAACAGGCACACGACGATATACACCTCGGTCATCCTTCTTATCCGCAAGCACCAAATAGTGAATTTTCTTAATAATGCTCTCGTTGAGCGGAACATTCTTTTTCGTAAGCTCACTGATAAACTCA
The DNA here is from genome assembly GCA_012730095.1 of Clostridiaceae bacterium. GTDB lineage: Bacteria > Bacillota > Clostridia > DSM-8532 > DSM-8532 > DTU069. The sequence continues at coordinate 1,463 of JAAYBO010000381.1, read as the reverse complement.
AATGCATCCTTATGGCCAACGGCTTCGATATGATCTTTCAGAGGTTTTTGGCCGATAGTAAGACCTCTAAGAACCATATCGGTTTCACGCAGTGTAAGCATATTACCCTCGATTGCATTGGAGTTGTATGTGTATTCTACAATAAATTGTTCCCTGAGCCTTTCGACCTCACCTTCTGTCAAAGGACGTCTGTTATCAAGCTCTTTCTTTTTTCGATCTATCATATCAAGCAGGCTTTCTGTTGACTTATATCTTCCGTCAGCAGGTTTTACTGCATCTTGCGGAATCTTCCATCCTCGTCCTTCTTGAAATGCACCCGGGATTTTACCTTCGGAACACAATACTCTTATTCTTCTATCTGAAATGCCCCATTTTTCCGCAGCCCGCTTTGTGCTCATAAACATATATATCCCTCCAGTCATAGGTATTATACCCCATTATCGGAACAATATCAATGCTTCCGGAACAATATTTTTACGATTATCGGAATAATAGGGTTAGATAAACAAAATCCCTCAGTATTTTCAATAAGAGGTGAAAATATGCTTGAAGTTTTATATAGTGACAGTGAGAAAGTCCTTTCAAGGTGTTAATAAAAATGGTATAATCATCCTTATATATATGATTCTAAAATTTGGCAAATTGTGAGGTTTAAGCTGGAATGAGTGTGCTTAGGGAATGTGTCTAAGGTCAGAGAATTCAATACGATATTGTTTACAGAATTCTTCTTGATGAAGATTATAAAAGACTGCTTCCACAGGCAGGGTTTGCAAATATACGGATTTATGGGGACTATAAAATGAATAATTATAATAAAAAAAGTTGGTGTTTAATTGTTGTTGCTGAAACCACCTAATTAATTAGGCAAATATAAAAGTATAAACTTGTAAACTATACCTATGAAAACGATAAAGACGAAAACGGAAATAATAGAAAAGAATATAAGTTCAGACTTCGAAAGGTAAATTGAGGTGTAGAATCTTGATTCAAGTAACTGCAGCAATTATACAAAGAGACGGGAAGCTGCTTCTCTGTCAGAGACCTAAAGGAAAACGCTGTGAGCTATTATGGGAGTTTCCCGGCGGCAAGATCAAGCGCGATGAAACGCCAGAGGAATGTCTTGTACGTGAATGTCGCGAGGAATTAGGTATAACAATCAAAACGGAGCAGCTTGCCCAAAAAGTTGAGTATGTGTATCCAGATATTACTGTCAATATTCACTTTTATTATTGTAAACTTATTGATGGAGAACCAGTTTGTATTGAACATAACGATATTCAATGGTTTACCCTGGATGAAGCATCAAAAATGCCACTATGCCCAGCTGACAATAAAATGCTGAATTTAGTTTCAGAAGATATTAAAGGATTTCTATCAATGGCAACTTCCAAATCAGATTAGTTTAAATTCAGAAAAGAGAGTGAACATATGATTCTAGGCTATAATGATTTTGTAAATTCTTT
>JAAYBO010000211.1 GCA_012730095.1 Clostridiaceae bacterium | reverse complement strand
TTTTTTTCCCTAACATCCTTCCTATTGCCTCTTTTTCCCCGAACTGGTAAAAAGGTATTTCCCGGCGTTTGCAAGCATCTCCAAATTTCTTTACAGTATTATTCGATGCATCTTCAGATACAATTAATAAAAACACATTACCACGCTTTACTGCTTTTTCACAAGTCTCTCCTCCAGAAACCAATTTGCCTGCTTTCATTGCCAGGCCCATAAATGAGTAAACCCTATCCCTCAATGCATTCCTCCAATTGCTTTTCCATTAACTGATATATATCATCGGGAATTTCTGTTTTGAATTCCCTGTTTAATGCCTTTGATTTTTGTGCTTTCCTGAAACATGACGGATCTTTGCACAAATATGCACCGCGGCCGTTTTTTCTGCCGGTTTCATCAAGAGATATCTCTCCCTCAGGGCTTTTAACAACGCGAATTAATTCTCTTTTTGCTTTCATTTCCAGGCATGCTATACATCGGCGCACAGGTACCTTTTTTTTCTTCATCGCTATACCCCCGCCCTATTGATTTTCGACCGATTCGGATTCATCTTCCATTTCCGCAACATCACCGGAATTATACTGTTCATCCGGCTCTGCTTCATCTATCTCGATTTCGCTCGGAGCAGCGTATACGCTTTCGTCAATTTCATCTTCGTTTATATCGTCCTGATCTATAAACAAGCTTTCCATTTCGTCATCACTTTCAATAAACAGTGATTCGGCTGTTGTTTCTTCTTCACCGACAGGTATTTCCTGATCGCTCTGCGCATTATAATTAAGCAGTTCCTGTTCGATTTGCGCTCTTAACTGCGATTCGCTCTTAATATCAATTTTCCAGCCTGTTAGTTTTGCCGCAAGGCGTGCATTCTGTCCTTCCTTTCCTATGGCAAGGGACAGCTGAAAATCAGGCACAATAACTCTTGCCACTTTGTTTTCTTCATCAACATCAACACGTACAACCTTAGCCGGACTTAAACTGCTTGCTATATATTCCTGCGGGTTACTGCTCCATTTTATAACGTCAAGCATTTCGCCCTTCAATTCTTCAACTATCGCGCGTATACGGCTTCCTTTCTGACCTACGCATGCTCCTACCGGATCTACGTTTTCATTTTTTGAAAATATGGCTATTTTTGTTCTTGAGCCCGCTTCCCGGGCGATTGTTTTGATTTCAACCGTTCCGTCATGAATCTCAGGAACCTCAAGCTCTAAAAGTCTTTTTACCAAACCGGGATGTGTCCTTGATACAAATATTTGAGGACTCTTGTTGGTCTTTTTTACATTAATAACGTATGCTTTTATCCTGTCGTGGATATTGTACTTTTCACCGGGCGTTTGTTCGCCGGGCGGCAGGATAGCTTCAGCACGCCCAAGATCTATAATGACATTTCTTCGCTCAAACCTGCTTACAACACCTGATACAATATCTTCCTCCTTACTGGAGTATTCCTCAAAAATTATCCCGCGTTCCGCTTCCCTGATACGCTGCATAACAACCTGCTTTGCTGTCTGTGCCGCGATTCTGCCGAATTTACGCGGAGTAACTTCAACTTCAACTACATCTCCTACTTCAAAATCAGCGCTAAATCTGTTAGCCTGCTCTAACGACAGCTCTATTGAAGGATCGGTAACTTCTTCAACTATGTTTTTTAATGCAAAAACGCGAACATCGCCTGTAAGACGATCAATATACACTTCAACATTCTGCGCTGAACCGTAATTTCTTTTGTATGCTGTTATCAAAGCCACTTCAATTGCTTCAATAAGCACTTCTTTCTGAATACCCTTTTCTTTTTCAATCTGTTCCAAAGCATGGATTAATTCGGCACTCATTGCTTAAGCCTCCCTAAATAAAAATCACTTTATTGATTTTAGAAATTGCATCCACCGGATACGTTTTTTGCTCATTATTATCTACAGAAATCGTTATTGATTCCCCATCATATTGCTCCAGAATACCTTCTATCGTTTTTACCCCGTCTATCGCTCTGAAAAACTTAACACACACCCTTTTGCCAATTGCTTTTTCAAAATCCCTCGGTGATTTAAAAGGTCTTTCAATTCCGGGGGAAGACACTTCAAAAATATATGAGCGTGAAATCGGGTCAATTTCATCAAGCTTTCTGCTAAGCGGCAAGGTTACCGCTTCACAGTCATCAACCGTAACCCCACCTTCTTTATCAATAAATACCCTCAGATACCAGTTGGAACCCTCCTTGACATATTCCACGTCAACTAATTCGAGCCCAAACTCATTAACAATAGGTTCCGCAATGGACCTTACAATTTCCGTAACCTTGTTTGACATTAATAAACCTCCATACAACCGCCCGGCAGTTAAATTTATATTTAACATAATCCGGGTGTTTATTCACATACTATGTATGGTTTGCATAACAAAGGATTTGACTATGGTCAAATCCGGTTAAAACATTACGGGCCGTTCCTTGTTGGATTTTGAAAACAAAACCCCTTACTCCCGCCTCGTTGAATCAGGGCTGGCTGTTTCTCTGTACTGCCCGCCCGTGCAACCTAATGTGGTGAAATAGCTAAGCAATTTCTTCCGCCGTTTTAAAATGCAAAGAGTGGGAAACAACCCACTCTTTTAGTAACACCAACAGACCAAAATTATTATACCACGCATTATTATGTTTTGTAAATGCTTTTAGGAAAATTCAGCTATTCCGGTGCAATGCTGTTAAAGTTTATTATTAACAGCTGCGAAATTTTAAATCAGTCAGCATTCACAAATACTTAATAATTACTTGAATTTAAGCGGAGAAATTACTTTCCCGTGTTCCTTCATTGCCTTCTCCAGACGCTGTACCTGCGCCGTCATTTCATTTATAAATTCCTCGGGCATTTCAATCTTAGAGAATATTTCTTTCATTCTACCCATTTTTTCAAGGTATTTTTCAGCCCTTATCGCAAATTGCTTTGTATACTCTTCCAAGGTATAGTCGTAGTCCAAGTATTTCTTAAACAATTCTTTCAGGTCTTCATAAACAGGTATTCTGCCGACAGGTGTTTCTATTGCGTCATAATCACCGCTTACCCTGCCTTCGGCCCAAAGTATCCACACTTTTTTATCCAGCTTGCTGTTCATGTATTTCCCGTTCTCATCTTTCAGAAAATAATTAGTTGCATAAACAGTCGGAGCTTTTTTCAGACCTGAGCCAAATTTCAAATGATTTTCAACATATTTCCCTAAGGGAACGGTGACAAAATCAAGGTTAGCCATAGGATCATGACGCCGTACGCCCTCAGCTCCTATTGTAGCGGCGGTTGTTTCAGATTCGACAGTAGCGCCGACAAAAACACCATGCGTCCAGTTAAGCGATTCCGCTATGGGCACAGTTGTATCGGAATCTCTCCCGCCGTACACGATAGCCTTTACATTAACACCATTAGGATCGTCAATTTTCTCATCCGCGTTTTTCAGTTCTTTAATAGCAATTGTATATCTTGCGTTCTTGTGCGCGTAGTTTATTTCTTTGCCATCCTTGTCTTTTTTCCCTTTGTACCAGTGTCCGGAGAAGTTTTCTCCTTCATCCGGCGCTTCTTTTCCCATTCCAAGCCAGTACGGCACACCGTTGTTTATTAATACGTTGGAGAATATAACTTCTCGGGGAGTCGTAAGAGCTTCGTAAATTAGCGGGTCATCTTCAGGATTAACATCCTGAATAATACCAAATATACCCTTTTCGACATTAACTCCCTGCATTTCACCGTTGATATTTTTCAGGTATGCTATATCATCTCCGACAATTGTCTGCCCGGGAATCATTGCTGTACTTGTTTTTCCGCACGCACTTGGAAAAGCTCCGGCAAAGTATGTCACCCGACCGGGCTTGCCATGAACTCCCATAAGGAACATATGCTCAGCAAGCCAATCCGAATTATTGGCTTTTTGGATTGCAAGCCTGAACGCAAGTTTTTTCAAGCCTACACTATTTCCGGCATACTGGTTGTTTGCCGAGTATACTCTGTTCTCGACCAGATCAATATAAATTCTGCGTTTATCCACATTTACAGTTTTGCCGTTTTCAAGCTTTCCTGCCGAATGAAGAAAGAAAAAGAAATCAGGTGAGCCTTCCATTCTTATAAATTCTTCATAGCCGGGTCTGTAAAGTATTTGTTCGCTGTGTGTTACATACGCCGAATCTGTTATCTGCATTGCACGTATCGAAAAGGGAGAATTTGTCGGGCCAAGGGAGAAAAAGCTTACAAGCATCTCCTTTCCTTCCATAATGCCGTCCATAATTTCTCTTATTTCAGCAACACCTTCATCATGAGGTATTGAATTAACTTCCATACCCCAATTGACTTTTTCAGCTACAAGATATTTTGTATTTTTCTTGTCTCTTCCCTGGTCATAGATACCATCAAAGTGAATAGTATGACCTTCCATTGCAAGTTTAGCTTCTTCGCCGTTTTTAAGGGAAAGCTCCCTTACATAAGCAATGTCTTCATCGGAGTCGGTTATGACGGTAACCTTTGAGGGTTTACACAGCTCAATTGCCTCATTAAGGTACTCCATAACCTTCTCATTTGCAAGATTTTCAATTTTTCTTCGATTTTCTTCACTTAAGCGCATAAAAAACCTCCTCGTGTATAGATAAAATATTAATTTGCTTTCACTTAGACATTCGCTTTTTATACATATGTATACCCAAAACTTCGGATTTAAACAATTATCATGCCCCAAAAAGCAATTTTCATAACTATTATACAATGAAAACATTTATTATTAAAGTATATATTTTTAGAATGGGGTCAGGCTTGAATTATTTACTAGCACATTGATGGGTATAAAATGGAGTCAGACCTGAATTATTTACTTATAACGACATAATTTTTATGTTATAACGTAATAAGTAATAAGTAAATAATTCAAGCCTGACTCCATTATTTTATCATTTCCATTACTTAGAAGATGCTGCCGCCCTGTTCAATGCACTGATTATCGCAAGAAGGGATGCAGTGGTTGTATTACGATCCTTTCCAACACCAAAAATGCTCCTGCCTCCGCCATTTTCAAGCTGAATATACGCAACTGCTTCCGCATCCGCTCCGCTTGAAAGCGCATGTTCTTCATATGCTTCGAATTTGTAATTGGAAATCCCGGTATTCTTCAATGCGTCAAAGAAAGCAGATATCGGGCCGTTTCCCGCTCCGGCTATTGTTTCGATTTTATTATTCACCGATATCTCCGCGTTAACCGTGACCGTGTCCCCTTTGCTTAATATAGTGTAATCCTCCAACCGGTAAGGCCCTTTTGCCTCAATGTAATTTTTATTGAATTCCTGCATTATTTCTTCCGGAGAAAGTTCTTTGCCAAGAGCATCGGACTTCTTCTTAATTATCTTTCCGAACTCCGGATGCATTGCTTTTGGAAGATTGTACCCATATTCATGCTCCATTACAAACGCAACGCCGCCTTTTCCGGATTGGCTGTTAATTCTTATTATCGCTTCATACTGTCTACCAATATCCGAAGGATCAATCGGCAGATATGGTATATCCCAATATTCGCTCTTACTTGCCCTGGCATAATGATAGCCTTTGTTAATCGCATCCTGATGCGATCCTGAAAAAGCTGTGAATACCAGTTTTCCGGCATATGGATGCCTTTCATGCACCTGCATTCCCGTGCATTGCTCATATACATTAATAATTCTGTCCATATCGGCAATATTCAGTTCAGGATCAATTCCCTGGGAATACAGATTCATCGCAAGGGTTAAAATGTCTACGTTCCCTGTACGCTCACCATTTCCGAATAATGTCCCCTCAACTCGATCGGCCCCGGCTAAAAGCGCGAGCTCTGTTGCCGCGACACTGGTTCCCCTGTCGTTGTGAGTATGAAGACTTAGAATTATCCTGTCTCTGCAGCTTAAGTTATTATGGAACCATTCAATCTGATCTGCATATACATTCGGAGTTGACATTTCAACAGTTGCCGGAAGGTTTATGATAGCCTTTTTCTCAGCACTGGGTTGCCATACGTTCATAACTTCCTCACATATTTCCAGCGCAAAATCCATTTCAGTACCGGTAAAGCTTTCGGGAGAATACTCAAACCTTATATCGGTATCACAATCACGGCTTAATTGTTTAATAAGCCGGGTTCCTTCCAGCGCAATTTCTATAATTTCACGTTTTTCTTTCTTAAAAACAATTCTCCTTTGCTGTTCAGACGTTGAATTGTATAAATGTATAATTGCCTGCTTTGCGCCCTCTACGGATTCCATCGTTCTTCTTATAAGGTGCTCCCTTGACTGTGTTAATACCTGGATAACGGTATCATCGTTAAGATACCTTTGTTCAATTATCGCACGGACAAACCGAAAATCAGTATCCGACGCCGATGGAAACGCAACCTCAATTTCCTTGAATCCAAGCCTTGTTAGTAAATTGAACATCTTCAGCTTTTTTTCAACGCTCATCGGTACGGGCAGAGCCTGGTTGCCGTCTCTTAAATCCACGCTGCACCATATCGGGGCCTTATCTATCGTATTGTCAGGCCACATTCTTTTTTCCATTTTCATTGCAGGATATTTCCTGTATTTTTTCCAATTCATTATCAACCCTCCTAAAACAATTGATTTGCTTAATCATGTAAATAAAAAAACCCTTTCTTCTCACCATAAGAGACGAAAGGGATCTTCCGCGGTACCACTCTTTTTTATTCCGTAAAGGAATACACTTATACAGATACCGATACAATATTCCTGTTATCCTAAATAAAAAGCCCTTCGCCAAAAGAGACGAAAGGGCATACGTTACCACTCTTTTGCTCCAGATACAGGCTTATCTTACCGATATCCTGCCCTCATAACGGTGGGCTTCCGTCCTATCCTACTTTTATTTCAGAAGGCAACTCCGAGGCCAGTTCAATGCACATCCCCTGCTGTTTTGCACCACCCAACAGCTCTCTGTAAGGTTCCCTGCATCTACTATTCCCCTTCACGGTTTTTGATTATTTTAAACATCGTAGCACAATTTACAGCAATTGTCAAGCATAAAATTTACCGCGTTTTCCCCAATAATTTGAAGTAAAAATTAAACATTTTTTGCCAAATAACCAATGGGTGGTTAATGGGTCGAGGTAAGCCAGCGGAAATAAGTCTAATGAAATCATTAGTCTTCTTGGTTACAATGAGTTATCGGATATCTAAAGGTAACCAAGAAGACTAATGATTTCATTAGACTTATTTCCGCTG
>JAAYBO010000210.1 GCA_012730095.1 Clostridiaceae bacterium | reverse complement strand
CATTCGCGCAAAGCGAATTCACTTTTTCTGTTGCCTCTCTTTGTTTTTGCCTGTGTCGTGTATGTACCCCTGTGAGCCTGGAAATACAATTCACCGACATATCTTTTCAGAGGCGGGCGCTTTTTTTCAATCTCGCTGAAGAATTTATTCGGATGGCACATCTTTGCCCTTGGCACTCCTTCAAGATCCTTCATCCTCGCGGCATACTCAATATGGTATCTTGTCGGGCCTCCGCCGCCGTCCCCATATCCAAACGGGAACATAAACACAGATATGTCCTCCTGCTGGTTTCTGTCCGATTCCCATCTCTGGATTAGTATTTCGGGATCTATGTGCGAATTGTTCTTTTTAAAGATATGTGTCAGTATTTGCGTTCCATCGATTCCCTCCCACATAAATATGTTGTATGGGAACGGATCTGCGTCGTAATAACTGCGTAATATCTTCTGAGTGGCAAAGTATTTTACGCCGCAGCCTGCCGCAATCTGGGGCAGAGCGGCGGAAAACCCGAAAGTGTCGGGAAGCCAGAGAAGTACACTGTCTATACCAAATTCCTCGTTAAAAAATCTTTTGCCGTAAATAAACTGTCTTATCAGGCTCTCTCCGGAGGGCATATTCGTGTCGGCCTCAATCCACATCGCTCCTTCGGGCATAATCCGGCCTTCCATTACCCTTTCCAGTACACGCTGGTAAAGATCCGGGTACCGGTTTTTCAACATGATATATAACGGGGGCTGAGGCATGAAGAATATGTAATCGGGATATTCATCAATTAACGCTGTCTGTGTCGACAAGGTGCGGGCGGCTTTTCTTTCGGTTTCGGCTTTCGGCCACATCCAGGCAAGATCAATGTGCGATTGTCCAAAGATATGCATAAGAGGAACGGTTGAGCCGTTTACGCACTCAAGAACTGGTTTCAGCCTTTTCCTTGCTTCTATAAAACTATTAACCCTGTCATCATAACCCTGCTCAAAGTCAACCATTAGCGTGAAATCCCGCAGTGCTTTTGATATTTCCTGTGCTCGCAGTGATTTTTCGTCTATACTTATTAGTATTTTATACAGTGTTGTTACATCAATTAACAACTGGAAGGCTTCTTCCTCCCATATTCCGTATGTGCTTCTTCCCATCGATACCTGAGTTTTGGGCGGTTCCGGAACCGCTATCCTCCCGGGAGGGGTAGGGCCGATATTTTCAATATGCGGTCCATGGCCTGCATAGCTTTCAATAACAATATCGTAGACAGTACCGGGCCTGCCGGACTTCATAACGGTTATATCCCTGTGGGCATGGTCTATTGAACCTGCGGGCGCTCCGTTGACGAATACAATTCCGTCACCCCCGGTCGAGGGCATAATGACAATGCGATTTCCTTCCGACTGAGGAGGGAGCACAACGCTGTTTTTAAACCAGCCGTATTCCCATTTCGCCCCCCATTTTGTTCCCTTGGGCATCGGGTAAAATTCCCTGTTGACAGCCTGTTCATAAGAAAGCTGCTCCATTGTTGTAAATCCTTCGAATTCCATCTCGCCGAGTTCGGTATAGAGATGGTTTAGTAATTCGCTTATCCAAAGCTTAATACGTTTGTTCCATTCTTTTGAATACGGCGGTTCTTTTGAACCCCACAGGTGTTTTAAAAATACATTGTCGATTATCATAATCTCACCCATTACAATCCTTTCAGAATGAAAAAAGTATCTGCTAATCCCTCGTATATGTGATCGGGATAGTGTCGCTTTCAGGATACAGTATGCCTGATTGTTTTTTATACTTACTTGGTGAAGTTCCGCAGAATTTATTAAAAACTCGGTTAAACTGTGAAAAACTTGTAAAACCGCATTCTTCGGCAATATCAGTAATTTTTTTATCGGTAAACAACAGAAGCTGCTGGGCGTTTCTGATTCGTGTCATTTGTATATAGTGAATCAGAGTAAAGCCGGTAATATCTTTAAACAAATGAGACAAATAAAAGCTGCTTAAATAAAATTTCCGTGATAACGATTCAAGTGTTAGCTCTTCGTCATAATGACTGTGTATGTATGATGCGATTGAATATATTTTGGATACTGTCGGATTAAGGGATTCGGGCATATAAATGTTTTGTCTTCTGTTATTGTAAATTGCGGATAAAAAGCACAGGAACCTGCCATGAATCGATAGTATTTCGATTGGACTTTTTGTTTTGGATATCTGATAAATTCCGTTTAAAATATTAATGAACACATCCTGAAGCTGCTGCTCAAAACGGTAAATAGGTAATGGGGCGTTAAATATTGTTAATGCTTCATTTATTTCATTCTGCAGTAAACCCGTATGAACAGGAATATTAAACTGAATAATAAGCCTTTTTTTTGCAGGACCTTTAGGATATACGGATTTGTGCAGGGAATACGGCTTAAGGCATACAATGTCAAAAAAATCAATCCGGTAAAGCCTGCCTTCAATAATATGACTTGCGTCGTTATCAAGGAGTATATGGATTTCATAGAAATTATGAAAATGCTGAAACTCCATGTTAATATCATAATAGCGCTCATCATAATCGAAAAAGTAATATAGACTGTCGTTAGGTTTTCCTATTTGTATAAGGTGAGCTTTTTCATATAACAGCTTATTGTTAATAAGCAAATCAAAAACACCCCGCTCCCATAAAAAGTAAAGACAAGTCTAATTTCTTCCGTTATATTAGCATTTAACAGCAAAAAATGCAATATAAATTTGCAGATAAAACAATTAATGCATAGATATATTTAGCTTGAATTGCTAAACTAAATATAACAAGCGGCATCAATTTTGTTATTAACAACCAATATATCCCATTGGAACAGAAGAGCAACTATTCAATTTATACAAATTGGGCTTATTTTTTGCTGCAGTTTTTTCTAATAAGATAAGATATCAAAATTTGCGGTTACAACGAAAGGGTATACAAGATGCAAAATAAAAAAACAGATGACCGATTAAATTATTGTATTGAACCACAGCTTGTACAGTCAGTATTAAACAAAGTTATCACCAAGTCAAGGCAGATACTGTATGAGGACGATGAAATATTTATAAAGAACATGGAAACAAGAAATCTTGGCGGAGACGATATAAGCAGATACCGGTTTTGGGAATGGCCGCAGGGCATAGGGCTGCTTGGTTTCTGGAAGCTTTTTGAAACGTTTAAGGACGCTGTATATATCGATCTTTTGGTACGTTACTTTGAAAGACAGCTTCAGGTTGGGCTCCCCTCTAAAAACATTAATACGTCGGCTCCCATGTTGACACTGGCATTTTTATACGAATATTCGGGAGATAAGAAATATGGCGATATCTGTGCTGAATGGGCGCAGTGGTTGGTTGAGCATTTACCGAAAACAAAAGAATCGGGCTTCCAGCACATTACGTCGGATACATTAAATAATAACGAGCTGTGGGTTGACACGCTGTTTATGGCAGTCCTGTTTCTCGCCAAAGCGGGCAGGATTTTTAACTGCGCTAAGTGGATTGAAGAAGCAAAATACCAATTTTTATTACATATAAAATACCTTACCGATCGGAAAAGCGGTTTATGGTTTCACGGATGGACATTTGACGGCAGTCATAATTTTTCCGGAGCTTTGTGGGGGCGCGGAAACGCTTGGGTTACTATGGCAATACCGGAATTTTTAAGTATTGTCGATTGTGAACCGGGTATGAGAAAATACCTTATCGAGGCGCTTAACCGGCAGCTTGAAGCATTGGAAAAGTACCAGGATCCGGGAGGGATGTGGCATACGCTGATTGATGATCCGACATCTTATCTTGAGTCAAGTGCTACCTGCGGTATCTCATACGGGATATTAAGGGCAGTCAATATGGGCTTGGCCGATGAAAAATATAAGAAATGTGCACTGAAAGCGGTTAAGCCAATAATCGAATGCGTTGATGACAGCGGCTGTGTCGGAAGGGTCTCGTACGGAACTTGTATGGGAAGGGAGAACCTTAACCACTATAGACAGATTAAAATAAAAACAATGCCATATGGGCAGGCCTTAGCAATAATGTTTTTTTTGGAGGCATTAAAATAAGTGATTATGCCGGTTATCCGGCTGTTATATTCCAATTAATTTATAGAAGGAGGTTTTAACATGAGACGAAAAGCTATAGTATTACTTGTAATGATGACTATGATGGTTAGCATTTTTGCCGGATGTTCAGAAGACAAAGCATCGAGCGGTACAGAGGATAAGACAACTCCAACT
>JAAYBO010000209.1 GCA_012730095.1 Clostridiaceae bacterium | reverse complement strand
TCGCCGGAGTTTATATTGTGCTTGTTGTTCCGGATTTCTTTGTATCAACTGCATGGGCTTACAAAAATTACGATTTAAACAGCCCTGATGAAAAACCTTGTACTGAAGAGCTTATATCATACATTCGCGGCAGGGATATAAAGAATACGGCCGAAAGAATGGTAAATGTTCTTGAGAGCGTAACGGCAAAAAAGCATCCGGAAATACAGGAAATAAAAAATGATATAAAAAAAAGCGGAGCTTGCGGAAGCGTAATGAGCGGAAGCGGCCCCTCGGTTTTTGGTTTATTTGAAAACGAAGAGAAAGCCAGAATAGCTTTTTCTGTAATTCGGGAAAAGTATAACAGGTCATATCTAACTTTAACGGTTGATGGAGGAATTAAGGAATGGCAAAACTGACAAAAATAAAATTTGATGATTATATGCCTCTTAGAGATGTAATATTCAATACCCTTCGGGACGCAATAGTATCCGGAGAACTGAAACCGGGAGAGCGTCTTATGGAAGTCAGTCTTGCTGAAAAAATGGGTGTAAGCAGAACACCGGTTAGAGAGGCAGTAAGAAAGCTTGAAATGGAAGGCCTGGTAAAAATGACCCCAAGGAAGGGAACTCATGTTGCCGAGCTTTCGGTTAAAGATATTATTGATGTTCTTGAAATAAGGGCGGCGCTTGACAAGCTTGCTACAAAACTTGCGGCGGAAAAAATCGGCAAGGACGAACTTCGCAGGCTTGAGAACATACACAAACAATATATATCTTCTTTGAAAAAGGAAAACCTTGCCGCGGCAATCAGAAAAGATGTTGAATTCCACGAAGCGATATATAACGCTTCGGGCAACAACAAGCTTGTAGGCGTTGCCGGAAACCTGCGTGAACAGATATACAGGTTCCGCGTTATTTATATGAAGGATTTCTCAAACGCGGAGGATGTTTTAAAAGAACATGAACAAATCCTTAAATCAATTGAGGAGGGAAACTGTGAAGAGGCCGGAAGGCTGGCCGAAGAACACATTATTCACCAGCAGCGTTCAATTATAGAACGTATGTAACTGAACATCCTTACTGCTTAGAATTAACTTTTTGAACCATTGTGCAACAACAAATTCGTGCCGATAAACAGGTGGTTTGGACCTCTAATTACAGTGCACGCTCCTAATTTTAATTCTTGTTTTTGGGCACTTTATATGTTAAAATCATTTAAGCTGTCACAGATTCCTTGCTCTGCGGGTGCAGGGCCATAGTCCAAAAGGAGGTGAACGTATTAATGAATAAATATGAATCCATTTTTATTATAAGCACTTTACTGGAAGATGAGAAAATTCAGGAAATAATCGGAACAGTTAAAAACCTGATTGAATCATCCGGCCAGCTCGAAAAAGTGGATGAATGGGGAAAGAAACGCCTGGCTTACGAGGTTAATGACCAGAAGGAAGGGTATTACGTGCTTATGCATTTTTCTGCGGAGCCTGAGTTCCCCACCGAACTGGAACGTATTTATAAAATTACCGAGGGCATTTTGAAGTACCTTATTGTCAGAAGAGAAGATAAGTAGTAATAAGAACCCATGGATTCTTTATTGGAGGTTGAATGTATGAATAAAGCTATTTTGTTGGGTCGTTTGACAGCGGATCCGGAACTTAGGTACACCACCGCGAACATCCCGGTATGCCGTTTCAGTATAGCGGTTGACAGACCTTATGCCAAACAGGGTGAAGAGCGGCAGGCCGACTTTTTTAGAATTACCGCATGGAGAAGCACCGGAGAATTTGCAAGCCGTTATTTCAAAAAAGGTATGCGGGTTCTTGTTGAAGGCTGGATAAGAAACGATACTTATGACGACAACCAGGGGGTGCGCCATTATACAGTTGATATTCAGGCCGACAGGCTGTACTTTGCCGACGGCAGAAGGGATGACATGAGCGCGGGCGGATTTTCTCAGCAATCTTCATATAAAGGCCAGGGGCAGCAGGACGAGCCTGCCATGAAACCGGAATCCGGCGATGGTTTTTTCCCATTATCGGATGACGACGACGATTTACCGTTTTAGGTTTTAACTGTTTTTACACTTGGCTATTGCATAGCATCGTGAAAAACGGTAGCACACACAACAAATTATTACCCCTTTTACTGTAAAGGGGTTTCTTTTTATTTGCCGATAGATTAAAATCAAAATTACATAAACTATTCATGCCAGGCAAACTGCGGGAGGTGAAAAGGGTGCGCTATGCTGCCGGAGGTATTCTTGCTGTAGCAGCCTTTTTATTGGTCATGATGTGTATGCCCCAGACCGGCGCGATATACTCCCATGACACACAATCTTATGAATACGCGGCTTCCACTCTTATTGAGTCGGGCGATCTGAAGTATTTCGGATATGATACTCCCATAATTCAATGGCCTCCTTTTTATATTGTTATGCTGGCATTTTTGAATCTGACAGGCTTGGATACGGCAAACGGCGCCTCATGGCTTAACGCGGTTTTAATTGCGTATATGATATACGCGTCCGCCGTTTTTCTGTTTGACATATTAAAAGTAAAATGGATGGCGGTCCCGGCGGCGGTGATGATGGCCGTATCGGTACCTATGCTTTATATATCCGGGTACGCGTGGAGTGAAACGCTGTTTATTTTTCTGTCGGTAGTCGCGGCAGTCTTTTTGCTCCAGTATATAATAAAGAAGAAAAATACATGGTTTTATTTCTCCGCGGTTTTATCAAGTCTATGCTGGCTTACGCGCTATATCGGAATAGTACATGTTGCCGTTGCCGCGCTTACTCTTCTCATCGGCGTAAAACCGTTTTGGGAAAAGGTTAAAAAAACCGCTGTCTTTCTTTTGATCTCATGCGCGCCAATGGCGTTATGGGTTTATAGAAACTATAAGTTATCGGGAACGTTCACGGGCGGAAGACAGCCCGGCCAGTTTACCCTTGCGGAGAACGCCGAACTTACGGCGGAGGTTCTAAAAAGCTGGTTTTATGGATGGGAGCCCCTTTTTGCTTATATCGCGGCAGGGTTTTATATTTTTCTTGTAATTTTAGCTATCATTTTTAAAAAGAATAGAAAGAGTAAAAAAGAAGCCGGAAAAGGTGTGTCCTTGCTTTTTTTCTTTTTGTATATCGCGGCTTATACGGGGGTGCTGTTCGCGACGACGACAACAACCGCACTCGATCCTATAAACAGCCGTTTATGGGCGCCGGTATATCCGCATATTATATTCGTGCTTGTTTTACTGCTTGACATCCTTATACAGAACATAAAAATGCAAAGGATTGTAAAATGGTTCGCAGCAGGGTTTGCGGTGTTTGCGTTAATAGCGCTTATTAACCCCGCGGCCTGGGTTTTGCTTGAAGGAATCGAAAGAAAGGAAGCTCTTTTGGGTACAAAAGAATCGGCAGAAATAAAAAAGGCGCCTATTTTGAAAGTTGCAAATGATTATTTACAGCCGTCGAAGGATACCCTTGTAATAAGCAACCAGGCTTCGATATTAGCAATGCATACAGACCTTAAGTGCTACTATCCGCCTAAAAAAGAAGGTATTGAAATATATACTTTTAGCCGATACAAAGAGAAAATGGAGGATTTTCGCGATATATACCTGGTCTGGTACGGAGACCCGCAGTCGCAGGACTTTATGGACATACCGGAATTCAGGCAAATCTATGAACTTGAGGTTATTGCCGATGAAGGCATTTGTGTAATACTGAAGATAAAGCAGGGCTCTTAATGAGTTCACAGGGAGACTTGAAAAATGCTGAAAGAACTGATTATACTTATTCGTCCTAAACAGTGGGTAAAAAACCTTTTCGTGCTTGTTCCGCTTGTTTTCTCAAAAGCGTTTATGAATTCCGATTCTGTAATAAAGGCTTTATCGGTTGCGCTTTGCTTTATAGCTGTTTCATCATCTGTTTATATCCTCAACGACATAATAGACTATAAAAGGGACAGGCACCACGAAAAAAAGCGGACAAGGCCGATAGCGTCCGGAAAAATAGCAAAACGGAACGCGGCAGGCTTTATGCTTGTATTTATGGCGGCAGGCATTATTCCGGCGTACTTCATCCATCCTTATGTTGTTTTATGCCTTACCGCATATATTGTACTGAATATCCTGTACAGCGTCGTCCTTAAAAAAATCGCGATTCTTGACATAATGATTATAGCTATAGGGTTTGTGCTCAGGGTTATTTCCGGGGCGGTTGGGATCCAGGTTTATATTTCATCATGGGTCCTTTTGTGCGCCTTTTTTATATCGCTGTGCATAGCTGCCGGCAAGCGCAAATCAGAAAAAGCCGTGCTTATGGAAAACTCGACCCTTCACAGGAAAGCGCTTGAAAACTATACCGACAAGTTTTTAAACGG
>JAAYBO010000208.1 GCA_012730095.1 Clostridiaceae bacterium | reverse complement strand
TAATATTATCGTATTTCTTATTTTCGGCTATCTCCTTTGGATTCAAATGGCAGTGGTAATCAATTATCGGCATGTCTTTTGCATAGTTAAAGTATAAAATTTTTGCCGTCTCATTCTGAAGCATAAAGTTCTCATCATTAAATTTACGCATATGGTAAACTCCCCCTTAATCTTTGCTTTTTTTTAACCGCATTTGCAGTGCATGAAGCCGATAAGCGGTTACTGTTAAGTCATATTTCTGCGGGTCCAGGACCCACAATAGCCACAAGCGTTTGTTTTTCCAAGATGACAAAACAAAAGTTGAAAGCGCTTACAGATTCGTTTACAATTAATATATCATAACAGGATCTTCTATAAAAGGTCTAAATCACTTTTTTGCATGCGTTTTTTTATTTTTTCGAGCGTTATTAAGCTAAATTGCGGCATATGTAAAAAAGTAATAAACAGATCCGGGGGTAAGCAAAATGAATATATATGATATCGCAAGGGAAGCAAACGTATCTATAGCCACGGTATCAAGGGTTTTAAACGGAAACGGTTCAGTGAGGGATATAACCAGGCAGAGGGTTGAACAGGTTCTAAACAAATACCATTACGTACCAAGCGCAATTGCCCGCGGAATGGTTACCAATTCAATGAAAACGATCGGAGTCGTATCCATTGACATACGCAACCTTTATTACGCAAACGTATCGTACAGTATTGAGCAAGCTTTAAGGGTTCTCGGCTTCAGTACTATTTTGTGCAACACCGGGTATGACACCGAACAGAAATTATCTTACCTTAAAATGCTGACCGAAAAAAAAGTCGATTCGATAATACTAATTGGCTCCATATTTAAAGATCCGAAACTGAACAAACCTATTAAGGAAATCTCAAAATCAATTCCAATTATAATTATTAACGGCTATTACGGTTACCCAAATACATATTCCATCCAATATGAAGATGCCGAAGCGTTGGAAAAAAGCGTGGATTACCTTGTTTCAAGAGGAAGAAAGAAGTTTTTGTATCTTTATGACGCAGATACATTCAGCGGCAACCAGAAGCTCCTTGGATTCAAAAATTCTGTAAAAAAACATGACCTAAAATTTGATATCAGGTTTATACCGCCAGGCATTGATCATGCTTATCGCGAAATGTGTGAATTAATCAACCAAGGTTCGTTTTTCGACGCGGTTCTTACCAGTGAAGACATCACGGCTATCGGTGCTCTTCAATGTCTTTTGGAAAAAAATATCCGCGTACCTGAAGAGGTTTCGGTAATGGGTTACAACAACTCAATTCTCTCACTCTGCTGCACACCCCGGCTTTCCACGGTTGACAGTTTGTCTGAGGAGATGGGGAAAACAGCGGTTAGCGTTTTATGCCGCATTCTTTCCGGAGAAAAAGTTGAAGCGTCTGTGAAAATTGGGGCAAAAATTGTTTTGCGGCAGTCGGCATAGTTATTTGTTTAATCTCGGATATTTTGTGGGAACATATAAGCAAGCTGAATGTTGTTTTTATGATACAGAAGAAATTGACAATACAGAGGTATGGGATACCCTTAATCTCTATCATTTATATATGAAAGGGTGTATTACAAATATGAATACAAAGGATGTTCGTAAAGTAACAATCATAGGAACAGGTTTTGTTGGTTCAACTACTGCCTATACGCTTATGACCAGTGGTTTGTTTTCGGAAATGGTGTTAATAGACCTGAATGAAACAAAGGCAAAAGGTGAAGTAATGGATTTAAATCACGGGATGCCGTTTGCGATGCCGGTTAAAATATACCAGGGATCTTATGAAGACAGCAGGGGTTCGGACATAATCATCATAGCAGCGGGCGCCAACCAGAAAGAGGGTGAAACAAGGCTCGATCTTGTATATAAAAACACCAAAATTTTTAAAAGCATTGTTTCCCAAATCGTAAAGTATAATACTCCCGATGAAACGATAATACTTGTCGTAACAAACCCTGTCGATATATTAACATACGTTGTTTCGAAAATATCCGGATGGCCTGTGGGAAAAGTCATAGGTTCCGGCACCGTATTGGATACCGCCAGATTCCGTTATTTGATAGGGGAGCATGTTGGTGTTGATACTCGCAATATTCACGGTTATATAATTGGAGAACACGGCGATACGGAACTGCCGATATGGAGCCTTACCACAATAGCCGGAATAAAGATGGAAAAATACTGTGATATGTGTCAATGCTGCACAGGAGGCCAAAAACGCCAGGAAATATTTAATAATGTTAAGAATGCCGCGTATGAAATAATAAACGCAAAAGGAGCTACTTACTATGCAGTAGCTCTTGCAGTGAAAAGAATTACCGAAGCAATAATGCGTGATGAATTTTCCATACTGACGGTGTCAAGTTTACTTCAAGGGCAGTATAATATTACCGATGTATGCCTGAGCGTCCCCACGGTAGTGGACAGAAACGGAATTAACCGGATTCTTGAAATACCGTTAAACAGCGAAGAAGAAGCAATGCTTCAGCGATCGGCGGATACCCTTAAAAAGATACAAGACAAACTAAATTTGGAACTTTGATTTTCCGCAATGCCTTACAGCGGCAGCTAAGCAAAAATGAGGCATTTCCCAAATGAACTTATTACCTGGTAAAAACCTTTTTCCCCCTGATAAGCCGTACAATAACGGTTATTACTGCTATGGCAAGAAGAATGTGAATAAGCCCGTTTAATGTATAAGCGGTTAAAACCCCTAACAGCCATAAACCGAAAAGAACAGCGGCTATTATCCATAACATGTGCATCAAACTCCTTTCAGATTTATTCTGCCCGCATTTGAAACAATAATTCAGCAAGAATATTCTCATTTCTTTTTATTATTATCCTAACAAATCCGTATAAGAAACCATTGAAAGGAAGAAAATAAAAGATGGGTGAAACGGTATGTTTAAAAAGGGTATTTTATTTTTTATTATTTTAATTCTTATGCTATCCGGATGTCAGAATGAAGATAAATCATCAAAGGAAGAAGAAACAGAACAAATTCCAGGTACGATGGAACAGGCGTATGATGAACTTGATCAAATTGTCACACTGCTAAACGGGCCTATGTTCAGCAGCCGTGATATGGTGGAACAGCTTAAAACCCAGCAAATTCAAATGCTGTCAGATATTATTGCAAATCAGGCCGGACAGATGGAAGCGGCGGAGAAAACCGACAATAATGGATCAGGAAAAGAAAAACAGGAAAACAAAACTGGTGATAGTGAATCAGGAAAAAAAGAACAGGAAAACGAAACCGGGAGCGAAAAAAAACAACAGCAGAGCGAAAACGGAAATAAAAAAGAAGAAGAAAGCGACGATTCCGGCGAAGAAAAGAAGAATACTGAGCAGGAAGGGCAGGATAAAAAAACGGAAGAAGAAGATACCCAAAATACTAATGCTGAAGATATTGAAAAAACTTTTCAGCAGCAGCAAAGCCTGTTTGGTATTTCACAGTGGAAAGAAGAGAACTGGAAGATGATAAAGGTGCTTACCGACAGCCTTTACTTCACCTGGAACAGCCTCCAGCCGGAATTAAATAATAAGGGAATCGCATCAAACCAGATAGGATATTTCAATGCGGCACTTGAAGACATGTCGCAGTTTGTTACGGAAAAAAATATTGAAAAGGCTCAGATCGCGGCATTTAGGATGGCAGAAGCGCTTGCCGCGTTTTCAAGCTATTACAGGACAAAAACTCCGGCAGAATTAAGGCGTATAAAAAGCATAACGGTAGGTATTCATTTTTTCGCCGGGCAGGATGACTGGGAAAAGTCTCAGGAACTTGCCAACCAGCTCCAGCAGGAGTTTTCAAAACTAAAACCGTTAATGCAAAACAACCAGTCTCAAAGTTTTCAAATGCTTGAATGCTCGCTTACAGACCTGAATAATTCCGTCCAGAAGCAGGATTCGAACCTGTTAGTATTAAGAACGAACCTTGTCACGTCTAACCTGCGCGAAATCGAAAATGAACTGTCACAGGGACAGGAACAATAGAGGCTATTTTACGCGGGGAAGGTTCGATCCGATATCCTTCCTGTAATGAGCCCCGTCAAAATGGATTTTTGATACGGCTTTGTACGCTCTTTCCCTCGCCTTGTCCATGTTTATGCCGCATGCGGTTACGCCGATAACACGGCCGCCGTCAGTATAATACTGCCCATCGGTTTTTCTGGTTCCTGCATGAAAAACAACGACATTCGGATCCTTCAAAGCCTCATCTATTCCTGTTATTCTTAAACCCTTCCGATAATTTCCGGGATATCCGCCTGACGCCATAATAACACACACGCAGGCATCATTTTTCCATTCAATTTTTATATCATGCAATTTACCGTCAATAACAGCATCGAAAACATCAACGAGATCATTTTTCAAAAGAGGAAGCAGCGCCTGGGTTTCAGGGTCACCGAATCGGGCGTTGTATTCAAGTACCATAGGCCCTTTTTCCGTAAGAATAAGGCCAAAGTACAGCACGCCTTTAAAAGTCCTGCCTTCGCTGTTTAAAGCGTCAATTGTGGGCAGAAATATTTTTTCCATGCATATCTTTTCGATGTCGGAGGTATAAACAGGGCTCGGCGCAAATGTTCCCATACCGCCGGTGTTTAAACCCATATCACCGTCCAGCGCCCGCTTGTGGTCCTGGGAACTCAGCATAGGAACAATTGTTTTCCCGTCCGTAAACGCTAAAATGGATACCTCGGTACCTTGAAGAAATTCCTCTATAACCACTTTACTGCCGGAATCACCAAACTGCCTTTTTTCCATTACATTTGTTACCGCCTCTTCGGCTTCACCGGGACTGTTACATATAATAACCCCTTTCCCCAAAGCAAGTCCGTCGGCTTTTACGACGACAGGATATTCGGTATCCTTCAGGTAAAGCTTCGCCTGCCTGCTGTCGTCAAACACCTTATATTTAGCTGAAGGGATTTCGTACTTACTCATAAGATTTTTTGAAAAAACCTTGCTGGCCTCAATCAACGCCGCTTCGCGTTTTGGTCCAAACGCCCTGATGCCGGCGTCTTCGAGCACGTTTACCATGCCATCCGCCAGAGGATTGTCAGGAGCGACAACAACTAAATCGGCTTTTATCTGCTTAGCCGCTTCCACAATGCCTTCAATATTATTTACATTTACCGGAATACATTCGGCAAGATCGCTTATGCCGCCATTTCCTGGTGCACAGTATAATTTGCTCACTCTGCTGCTTTGAGCCAATTTCCATATAATAGCGTGCTCCCTGCCGCCGGAACCGACTACAAGTATTTTCATTTTCTTCCTCCATATTAATCAAATACGTATTTGGCAATGTCTTCAGAAGACACCGGCCTTTATCAGGCCGGCGGTGAATGAAGACAGAATTTATCTAATGTCAGGTTTTAATGCTTGAAATGCCTCATCCCTGTAAATACCATAGCTATACCATATTTATTGCAGGCCTCAATTGATTCGTTATCCTTTATTGAGCCTCCCGGTTGTATTATTGCGGCAACCCCCGCCTCATGCGCAGCCTCAACACAGTCCGGGAACGGGAAAAAAGCGTCCGACGCCATAACCGAACCTTTGCATTTTTCCTTTCCGTTTGCAATCGCAATCCTGGCCGCAGTTATACGGTTTGCCTGGCCAGGACCTATTCCAAGCGTCTGCTTGTTTTTCGCAAGAACAATCGCATTTGATTTCGTATGCTTTACAACTTTCATAGCGAACTTCATTGTTTCAAGTTCTTCTGTTGTAGGCTGTTTTTCGGTAACAACTTTAATATCTTCATCATCATACAGCATGTTGTTTATATTTTGTACCAGAAGTCCGCCGCCTACTTTTTTCATGTCGTATGCGCCCTCGGGTATTTTCTGCGATATATTGGGAAGCTTCAGCAGGCGTATATTCTTCTTTTTCCGCAGTATTTCAAGCGCTTGTTCAGAAAAAGAAGGGGCTATTACTATTTCAAGAAAAATTTTATTCATTTCCTCCGCTGTTTTTGCGTCTATCTCCCTGTTAGCCGCAACTATTCCGCCGAATATCGAAACCGGATCACCTTCATACGCTTTCATATATGCTTTGTAGATCGACTCCGCACTTCCGACACCGCAAGGATTTGCATGCTTTACGGCCACAACCGTCGGCTCTTCAAACTCTTTCAATAATTCCAATGCGCCATTCGCATCGTTAATGTTATTAAACGACAGCTCTTTTCCGTGAAGCTGTTCAGCTTCGGCAAGACAGCCTACACAGGCTCCAATTTCTTTATAGAATACCGCTTTCTGGTGCGGGTTCTCTCCATAACGCATCTCCTGCGTCTTTTCGAACGTAAGCGTAAGTGTTGACGGAAAAAACTCCTCATCAAGCTTGGAACGCAGATACTGCTGTATAAGAGTATCATAATGGCTTGTGTGTTCAAATACTTTGTAACTTAAGCGGAATTTTGTTTTAAGCGAAACCTCCTGTGTTTGCTTAAGCTCGTTAAGTACAGGCTGATAATCGGCCGGATCCACAAGAACTACAACATCCCGGTAATTTTTCGCGGCCGAACGGAGCATTGTCGGGCCACCGATATCTATATTTTCAATAGCTTCTTCAATAGCTACGTTACCTTTCAGTATTGTTTGTTTGAAAGGGTACAGGTTTACGACTACCATATCTATCGGTTCAATTCCGAGTTCATTGATCTGTTTCATATGATCCGGATTGCTTCGTATTGCCAGCAAGCCCCCATGAACCTTCGGATGAAGCGTCTTTACCCTTCCGTCAAGGCACTCGGGAAAGCCAGTAACATCCGAAATCCCTGTTACCTTAACGCCGTTTTTTTCAAGCAGGGAAGCGGTACCCCCTGTGGAGATAATTTCTATTCCGAGACTCAGCAATTCTTTTGCAAATTCAACAATGCCCGTCTTGTCGGAAACACTTATCAACGCCCTTTTCAACACAAAAAACCACTCCAATCAAAAAAATGTATCTATATCAAATATATCACTCATTATTTAAGAATGCCAGGTACCAAACTACCTGATAATAACTTTCCGTCCTTCAACCGAAAGTCTCCCCTGAGAGAATAGACGTATCGCTTCAGGAAGGAGCTTCCACTCGCATTGCTCCATAACTCTCTTCTGCAATGTTTCGGGGGTGTCGTCCGGCAGAACTTCGATTGCCTTCTGAAGTATAATAGGACCCGAATCATACTCAGGTTCGACAAAATGCACCGTGGCTCCGGTAATTTTCACTCCGTATTCCAATGCTTTTTGATGTGGTATTATCCCATAATAACCCTTACCGCAAAATGACGGAATAAGTGACGGGTGTACGTTTATAATAGAATTTTTATACTCCTGTACAAATCTTTCTCCAAGAAGGCTTAAAAAACCCGCCAGAACCACTAATTGAACTTTTTGGTTTCGCATGTGCCGTATCAGCGCCTGATCATATTCATCAATACTGTTAAAATTTTTTCTGGAAATGACGGTTGAATTGATTTTATATTTTTTCGCCCGCTCCAGAGCAAAAACGCCCTCCCTGCTTGAAATGACAGTAACAACACTGCAATCACTTAATGTTCCGTCTTCTATCCTGTCCAATATTGCCTGAAGGTTTGTACCCCCTCCGGATACCATTACACCTATATTCAGCATATATGTATTTGCCCCTCGCCTTTTTCAATTTCACCTATCAAATAGGCTTTTTCGCCAATTTCATTTAAATACGCCGTTAATTCATCACTTACCTTGCTGTCGGCAATAATAACCATTCCAATGCCCATATTGAATGTGTTAAACATATCGGCCTCGGGTATGCTTCCGAAATGTTTAATAAAATCAAAAACAGGAAGAACAGGCCATGTACCCTTTCTGATTACCGCCCTTAGTCCTTTCGGGATTATTCTTGGAATATTTTCAATAAAACCGCCGCCCGTAATATTTGCTATCCCTTTAATTTCATATTTTCTCAAAACGCTTTGTACCGCTTTTACATAGATCCTCGTAGGCGTTAGCAGCGCTTCTCCAATTGCAGCGCCCAATTCATCGTTATACGAATCCAAAGCCAATTTGTTCGTATCTATTACTTTTCTAACAAGCGAAAAACCGTTGCTGTGAACGCCGCTTGACGCAAGACCTATTATTTTGTCTCCATCTTTTATTAATCCGCTGTCAATAATTTTATCCCGGTCAACAATACCAACTGCAAAACCGGCAAGATCATACTCATCGTCAGAATAAAAACCGGGCATTTCCGCGGTTTCCCCGCCTAACAGCGCGCATCCTGCCATTTGGCATCCGTCGGATACGCCTTTTACAATTCTTTCTATCTTCTCAGGAAAAATTTTGCCGGTTGCTATGTAGTCAAGGAAAAACAGTGGCTGTGCGCCGCTGCATATAATATCGTTAACACACATTGCAACGCAATCGATCCCAACGGTATCATGTTTATCCATTAAGAAAGCCAGTTTTAATTTCGTCCCGACACCATCTGTACCCGAAACCAGAACCGGCTTTTTCATATCAATGTTTTCCAGCGAGAATAAACCTCCAAAACCTCCGATGCCTGTAAGCACCTCAGGACGAATCGTCTTTCCCACATGTTTTTTCATAAGCTCAACCGCCTTATACCCGGCAGTTACATCAACACCCGCATCCATATAACTTGTCATGCTTTTGTTTCCTCCCATTTCAGTCAATTTCGCTGAAACCTTAGAATACACATAGTGCAGTTCAAAAAATGAGGTCCCGCTCCGTCCCTTTATAGGTCTATATTCTACCGACTATAAATATCTAATGCGTTACGCGTAATAATGACCGTTCATTTTATTATTTAAACGCCTGTCCTTTTCCTCAACCGACTTTTTCATATCCTCTTTGAATTGGCGAAGCTTATCTCTCAATTCAGGATATTTGCCTGCAACAATCTGGACCGCAAGAATACCGGCATTTTCACTTCCATTGATAGCCACGGTCGCCACCGGAACCCCGGCGGGCATCTGAACAATGGATAAAAGAGAATCAAGTCCGTCAAGTGTGGATGACTTTATCGGTAAACCGATAACGGGAAGTACGGTATACGCCGCAAGAACGCCCGGAAGATGCGCAGCTTTCCCGGCAGCGGCTATAATTGCATCATAGCCGTTTTCCTCGGCTTTACGGGAAAATTCCGCAGCCTTATCGGGTGTTCTGTGAGCGGAACACACCATTATAGTAAAATCTATCCCGAAGTCCTTTAATACTTTGATGCAACCTTCAACGACAGGATAATCGGAATCGCTGCCCATTATAACCGCTACTTTAGGATTACTGAACATCTCTTTTCCTCCGTCTTTTTCTTGCTTAAAAATGGAAACAAGATTGTTAAAACAATGTGATGAAATTTATAGTCAATTTCTTTGTTGTTTTGATACACCGGCGCATATCATTACGTTATATATATAACAAAAGCCGCTATTCTTGTCAATAAAAAGTAACATCCGAACAGCAGAAAAAATGCATATCGGTGTGCTAATAAAAGTTCAACCGCTTGAGCAAAAAAATTGGTCGTGTTATAGTATAAACAAAGTAATCCGCATACAAAAATCGGGTTTAACTATGAAATCGTGCTTGAGATACTGACCGGCTTTTATACATGTAAATAAAACTTGTCCGGGGGCGATGATAAATGAGTAAAGCAGACATTATATTTAAACAAATGTGCAATGATATACTACAAAACGGGTTCAGCACCGAAAAACAGGTTGTAAGGCCTCAATGGGAGGACGGCACACCTGCCCATGCGATAAAAAGGTTTGGAATTGTGAACCGGTATGATCTTTCAGAAGAATTTCCGATATTAACTTTAAGGCCGACAAACCTCAGGGCGGCAATTGATGAGTTATTATGGATATGGCAGAAAAAGTCAAACAGGATACAGGATTTAAACAGCAGAATATGGGATGCGTGGGCGGATGAGGACGGTACAATAGGAAAGGCTTACGGTTATCAATTGCGGATTAAGCATAAATATCCTGAAGGAGAGTTTGATCAGGTTGACAGGGTTTTGTATGATTTAAAGCACAACCCATACAGCAGAAGGATGATAACCAATTTATACAACCATTGGGATTTGCATGCTATGAATCTGTATCCATGTGCATACAGTGTAACGTTTAATGTAACCGGAAATAAATTAAATGCCGTTCTTAACCAGCGTTCTCAGGACGTACTGGTTGCAAACAACTGGAATGTCGCGCAGTATGCGGTTCTTATCCATATGTTTGCACAGGTGTCGGGGTTTGTCCCGGGCGAGCTGGTGCATATGATAGCGGATGCGCATATATACGACAGGCATATACCACTTGTGGAAGAATTAATAAAAAGAGAGCCTTTTCCGGCGCCGAAACTAATTGTGAATCCGGATGTCAGGAATTTTTATCATTTCAAGGTGGAGGATTTTCAATTGGAGAATTATCAAGCCCACCCGCAAATAAAAAATATTCCCGTAGCTGTTTAGAACCTGAATGAATCAACCGGTGTGTGCGGAGTTATCGAGAACGATAAAACATTGATGGAGACAATGTGGTATAACCCGTTTAAATAGGAGATAAAATGCAAGAGTGGATAATAATAGCGTCAGCGGACAATAATTGGGGAATTGGCTATAAGAATCGCCTGTTAGCCAGAGTTCCGGAAGATATGAAGTCCGTTTCGGAAAAAACAAAAGGGAAAGTGATTGTCATGGGACGGAAAACGCTTGAGTCTTTTCCGTCAGGCAAGCCTTTACCGGATCGTTTGAATGTAGTATTAACCAGGGACATAAATTATTCCGCAGAAGGGGCTTTAATTGTTCATAGTATTGAAGAATTGATGGAGGCATTAAGAGATTATCAGGGCGAAATATATGTGTTCGGCGGCGGAAGCATTTACATGCAGCTTATGCCGTACTGCCTGCGGGCATATATAACAAGGCTGCAGCACGAATTTCCGGCAGATACATACCTTCCCTGTTTTGATAACCTTAATGAATGGGAACTGGTTTATTCCAGCGATTGGAAGACAAGCAAAACAGGTATTTGCTATAAGTTTACCGAGTATAAAAGGGTACAAAATGCCAATAAATAATACTGGAGGTAACCGTATGCAAAAAGAGTATATAGATGTTGTTGTTGAGGGCCAGAAAATCAGGATAGAAAAAGGGACTTTGCTTGAGACAATCAGTAAAAATGTTATGCATGAAAAAACCTCATTGATTGTTGCCGGGATTGTGAATAATGAAATAAAGGAATTGACATATCCGATTACCGCCGAATGTGACATTTCCTTTGTTGATATGACAACCGACGACGGTATAAGGATTTACCAGCGAAGCCTTATTTTTCTGCTTGTTAAGGCATTTACCGATATTTACCCGGATAAAGAGATTGAGATTCGCCATTCTGTAAGCAGGGGTATTTTTTTTGAACCTGTTGATCTGGAGCTTGACAAAGAGGACGTTGAGAAAATTGAAAAGAGAATGAAAAGCCTGGTGGAAAAAGATATTCCGTTCAGAAAGGAAGTTTTGCCGACCGAAAAAGCAAAGGAAAGGTTTTTACGAGATAACAGAATTGACAGGTACGGTGCTATAAAATACAGGGAAAAGCCGCATGTCAGTTATTATGTTCTGGATGGGACGGAGGATTATTTTTACGGCTATATGGTGCCAAGCACGGGCTACCTTAAACTGTTCAGACTGGAGTATTATAACTGCGGGATTGTGCTTATTTCGCCGAGAACAACAAGCCCAAACATTCTTGAAACACGTGAAATACCTGAAAAACTGTTTCAGATATTTACCGAATATCGAAAATGGGTCAGTATTCTTGGTGTGGATAATGTCGGAAAGCTTAACGACATTGTTGAAGCTGGAAAAATAAATGAATTTATCAGAATTTCAGAAGCACTTCATGAAAAAAAGATAGCTCAGATAGCTGATATGATTTATGATGAAAGAGAAAGAATAAAAGTAATACTAATTGCGGGCCCGTCTTCTTCAGGGAAGACTACATTTGCTCAGAGGCTGTCAATCCAGCTTCGTGTAAACGGCCTTATCCCGATAAACATATCAATCGACGACTATTTTGTCGAGAAAAAGGATACTCCGCTTGATGAGAACGGAAAACCTGATTACGAATCAGTTGAAGCAATTGATTTAAAGTTGTTCAATGAGCAATTGAACAGTCTTGTCCAGGGTAAGGAAGTCCATGTGCCGTTCTATAATTTTATAACAGGCAAGCGGGAATACAGGAATAATAAACTTAACCTGAACGGCGGCAAGATCCTCATTATTGAAGGAATTCACGGTCTGAACCCAAGACTGACGTCTGAAGTTGATGAAAACAAAAAATTTAAAATATATGTCAGCGCTATTACATCAATGAGAATTGACAGGCATAATAGAATACCGACAACAGATTTAAGATTTATCCGCAGGATGGTAAGAGATCACCAATTCAGAGGCTGTCCGCCGGAAAGGACAATAGAGCTCTGGCCTTCGGTCAGAAATGGGGAGGAAAAAAATATTTTTCCGTTTCAGGAAGAAGCGGATATTATGTTCAATTCTTCGCTGATCTATGAGCTTGGAGTTCTAAAGTCATATGCGCTGCCCTTATTGCGGGGTATTGGACCGGAGCTTCCCCAATACTCGGAAAGCCGCAGACTAATCGAATTTTTAAGCTATTTTTTAGCTATAGGCTGCGACGAAATACCGCCTAATTCAATACTCAGAGAGTTTATTGGCGGCTCATGTTTCAGGTAAGCGGACTGTTACAGGTTCAATTGATACGGTATCATCCGAATGAAAAAATGTGACGGTTCCGGATTGGATTAGCGGGTTCTATTTATGTTAGTTAAATTAAAGATTGAGAAGGGTTGTTATTTTGGAGGATAGAATAAATCTGATTGCCACTTCTTCGTTCGGCATTGAAGCGATTGTCGCGGGGGAATTAAGGAAACTTGGTTATAATGATTTAAACATTAAAGACGGAAAGGTAACTTTCAAAGCTCCTGTTTCGGGCATCTGCAGAACAAATTTATGGCTTCGCTGCGCGGACAGGGTGTTTTTGAAAATGGGAGAGTTTGACGCGGAAACTTTTGATCAATTATTTGAGGGAACGAAGAAAATTGAATGGGAGCGCTGGATTCCGAAAGACGCGGCATTCCCGGTTACCGGAAGCTGCATACGTTCAAAGCTGATGAGCATATCCGATTGCCAGTCTATAATAAAAAAAGCGGTGGTGGAAAGGCTTAAGCTGCGTTACAAGCTGAACATTTTTCCTGAAACCGGACAAAGGTATAAAATAGTTTTCTGGATACTGAAGGATCAGGTCATTCTGGCAATTGATACTTCAGGTGACGGACTTCATAAAAGGGGATACCGCAGGCGGCCTACCGCTGCGCCGCTAAAAGAAACACTGGCATGCGCGCTTTTATATATAAGCCGTTGGTCCGAAGAAAAACCATTGATAGATCCGTTCTGCGGCTCCGGTACTATCCCGATAGAGGCCGCTATGATGGGATTGAATATTGCTCCGGGTATTAACCACAGCTTTGACTCAATGAATTGGGTAAAAATTGATTCAAAACTTTGGACCGAATCCGGTGAAGAAGCCCGTGATTTGATGCATCCTGAAAACAGATTGAAAATATACGGATACGATACAGATAGTGACGCAATAGATGCATGTTATTTTCATGCAAAGGAAGCCGGGGTAGATAAAACGCTCCATTTTCAGGTTCGGGATATGAAACAAACATCTTCCCGATTTGAATATGGAATGATTGTTACAAACCCTCCGTATGGGGACAGGCTTGGAAATAAAACCGAAAACATTCAGCTTTATCGTGATATGAACAAAACATTTAAAACAAACCTTGGAACATGGTCTTACTATATTATTACTTCCGATCTTGATTTCGAAAGGTACT